>JBAWYZ010000177.1:0-5504 GCA_037143255.1 Leptolinea sp.
TATGGTTTCGTGCGTGCCATGCCTGATTTTATGCAGGCAGCCAATGTACTGGTTACAAAAGCCGGCCCTGGCACCATTTGTGAAGCTTTCATTGCCGGACTGCCGATTATTTTATACAGCAAAATGCCAGGGCAGGAAGACGGTAATGTGGATTATGTTGTTAATGAAGGCGCCGGGGTTTGGGCCCCCGAGCCGGAGCAGGTTGTCGCGGCGCTGCAAACCTGGTTGAATGCGCCAGAACTACGTTGGCAGGCTGCCTTTGAATGCCGGCGGGTTGCCCGCCCGAATGCCGCCCGTGAGATTGCCCGCATTCTGGCCGGCCGAGTTGGTGTGACGCACCCGGTATAGGATAAAAATATATGCCAATTATGGATTCGCATAATTTTGAGTTTATCAGCCGCAGTCCGGAGCAAACCCGTCGCCTGGGGTCCCGCATTGGTTCACTGTTGGCTAAACGGGATGTGATCTGTTTGAGCGGTGATCTGGGCGCCGGAAAAACTACGCTGGTACAGGGAATTGCGCGCGGTTGGGGAACCACTGATACTGTCTCAAGCCCAACATTCGTCCTGGTGAATGAATACAAACGTAACACAGGCGACATACTGTATCACATGGATGCTTACCGTCTGCAGGACGCTGCAGAAGCCTTTGACCTTGATGTAGACAGGATGATGGAAGATGGCGCTATGCTGGTGGAATGGGCGGAACGGATTAAAGAAGCCTTGCCAAATAATGCGCTTTGGATCAATATGCTCTGGATTGCTGATGAACAGCGCGAGTTGGAGTTTACCGCCCACGGCGAACGAAGCCAGGCTTTGATGGAACAATTTAAGAAGAAAGTAGTGGGCGCCTGATATGCTTCTGGCAGTGGATAGTTCTTCGCAAACTTTAGGATTAGCCCTTTTTGATGGCAATCGAATTCTGGCAGAAAGCGCCTGGCAGAGCCGGGCGCGTCATACAGTTGAATTGGCGCCTGCGATAGATCGGCTGATAAAGCAATGCAACGCTACCCCGGCTGATTTAACCCGGTTGGCTGTTGCTACCGGGCCGGGTTCCTTTACCAGTCTGCGGGTTGGACTGTCCCTGATAAAAGGTATCGCCCTGGCGCTTAAAATTCCCGTTGCCGGTATTCCCACTTTGGATGCGCTGGTTGCAGCCCAACACCCTTCTGATTTGCCGCTGGTAGCGGTTTTACCGGCCGGCCGCACGCGCCTGGCAGTATGCTGGTATCGGTGTGATGACGGAATCTGGAAATTCACCGGTGATATGAAAGTGATGACCGCCCAAGAATTATCGGATCAAATTCATCAACCCTCTATTATTTGTGGAGAGATTACCCCAGACGAACGCCAGATTCTTGCACGAAAATGGAAGAATGCTCATGTGGTATCACCGGCTCTCGCTGCCCGTCGGCCCGGGATGTTGGCTGAACTCGGCTGGAACAAAATAGAAGCCGGATTAGCAGACGACCCTATCACATTATCTCCAATCTATTTACACATAATTGAGGTAATCCCTTCATGAACGTTTTTGCGAACCCCATATCAGCCGGTTTGACTTTGCGCAGCATGACGTTGGATGACCTTCCGCAGGTCTACCGCATAGAGTTGGATTCATTCACCCTGCCCTGGCCGTTCAGTTCCTATGTATTTGAATTAACTGAAAGCAACGTATCCCGCTGTTTTGTGGCCGCTACTATGGATGCCAACGCCCATAAGAAAATCTTAGGGATGATCGTGCTTTACCTGATAGAAGACGAAGCTCATGTGGCGACATTTGCTGTTCATAAAGATTTCCGCCATGAAGGTATCGGCTGGCGATTGCTGCATTATTCATTGATGGAAGTTGTCAAGTTTGGCGCTACACATGCCTTTCTGGAAGTGCGTGCTACCAACCATTCTGCCATTGATTTGTATGATAAATTCGGTTTTATATCCGTGAATGTACGAAAGAAATATTATGCCGATAATGGCGAAGACGCATTGTTAATGAACCTGGACACGTTGACAATTGAGAACCTAAATTCGATCGAAACCCAGTTTAACCATTCAAATCCCGATCAACCTCTCGGAGGCAATCATGACGCCTGAAGAATCATTGACGAAGATAGCCAGTCAAATTTCCATCTGCCAGCAATGTAATTTGCACTCAACCCGCAAATTGTCAGTACCCGGCGAAGGACCGGCTCAATCCCAAATTATGTTGATTGGTGAAGGTCCGGGATTTTACGAAAATGAACAAGGCCGCCCGTTTGTTGGCGCATCCGGCAAATTTTTGACCGAATTACTCGCCAAAGCCGGCCTGATGCGTGAGGAAATCTTCATCACCAATGTGGTAAAATGCCGTCCGCCGGATAATCGGGATCCGCAGCCAGAAGAATTATCTGCCTGCCGGGATTACCTTGAAAAGCAAATTGCCGCTATCAATCCGAGCATCATCGTCACATTAGGACGGTTTTCAATGGGTATGTATTTTCCACTGGCTAAGATTGGCGCCGTCCACGGACAAGCAAACCTGATTAACGGAAAATTGATCGTTCCTATGTATCATCCAGCCGCTGCGCTGCATCAACCGGCATTAAAATCAACAGTCGAACGCGATTTCGTGCATCTGGGTGATGTAATCCGGCAGCATGCGCCTACCAAACTGAAAAGCAAGCAGCAAGTCAGCAGTTAGCCTGACCCAGAAGAATGCGTTACTTTACCAATTCTCATATATCGACAGGACGAAAAATGAATTACCAAAAGCAATTGATTGAACGTTTTGAATCAAAAACCGCCAAAATCGGTATTTTAGGGTTAGGTTATGTCGGACTCCCCCTGGCTGTTGTCTTTGCCGAAGCCGGCTTCGCTGTAACGGGAATTGAACCTGTGCAGGAAAAAGTGGATGCCCTGAAACGTGGCGAAAGCTACGTTCTGGATGTGTCGTCGGAAACCGTAGCCAAACTGATCAAATCCGGCAAACTCATCCCCACTACTGATTTCTCTGCCATTAAGGAATTGGATGCCGTCAGCATTTGCGTTCCCACCCCTTTACGTAAAACCGGTGACCCCGACCTTTCTTTTATTGTGAGCGCTACTGACGAATTGGCCAAAAACGTCCATGCCGGCATGGTGATTGTGCTTGAATCGACCACCTACCCCGGTACCACCCGCGAATTAATTCTGCCGCGCCTGACCCAGGAATTCGGATTGGAATGTGGCAAGGATGTTTTTCTAGCATTCTCTCCGGAGCGGGTTGATCCAGGCCGAACGGATTACACCACGATTAATACCCCCAAGGTGATGGGCGGGATCACCCCTGCCTGTAGCGCGGTTGCCAGCGCCTGGTATTCCGGCGCGTTACAAAAAGTCGTCCCGGTTTCTTCTGCCGAAGTTGCCGAGATGACAAAATTACTGGAGAACACCTTTCGCATGATTAACATCGGCATGGTGAATGAACTGGCGCTGATTTGTGACCGCCTGGGCATTGATGTCTGGGAAGTCATTGACGCCGCTGCCACCAAGCCGTTCGGATTTATGAAATTCTCGCCGGGACCAGGGCTTGGCGGGCATTGTATTCCCATAGACCCACTGTATCTCTCATGGAAACTAAAAGCCCTCAACTACACGGCCCGTTTCATTGAACTGGCTTCGGAAATTAATACCGGTATGCCGCGGTTTGTGGTATCTAAAACACAGGATGCCCTGAACGACCAGAAGAAAGCCATCAACGGTAGCAAAATTCTGGTGATGGGCGCCGCCTATAAACCAGACATTGACGACCTGCGTGAATCCCCCGCTCTGGATGTAATGGGCTTGCTCAAACAAAAAGGCGCGGAGGTTAGTTACCACGATCCTCGAATCACAACTATCAACCACGACGGTTGGACCATGCATTCTGTACCCGACCTGATGAAAGCCGTTCGTGAAGCTGACTGCGTGGTCATTGTCACCAACCATTCTACCTACAATTATCCGGCTGTATTGGCGAACGCAAAATTGATTTTGGATACCCGCAATGCCCTGGGGGATGCCGGCCGCAATAACCCGAAAGTTGTTAGGCTGTAATGGGCCGATATCTTGTCACTGGCGCAGCCGGTTTTATTGCTTCGCGCGTCAGCCAGTTTTTGATGGATGCCGGGCATACCGTTGTGGGTGCGGATAACCTGAACAACGCCTACGACGTACGGATGAAAGAATACCGTCTGAAAGGGCTTCAGAAACAGGAAGCCTTCCAGTTCGAAAAGATGGATATTGCCGATAAACAGGCGGCGTTGAAGCTGATTGATAAAGGGCCATTCGATGCTGTTATCAATCTGGCAGCGCGGGCGGGAGTACGCCAGTCGGTTGAGAACCCCTGGGTGTATGTGGATACCAATATAACCGGCACCCTCAACATGCTGGAAGTCAGCGTGCGGAGTGGCACAAAGAAATTCATCCTGGCTTCCACATCCAGTATTTACGGCGCCAACCCGCCCATACCTACGCCGGAAACAGCTTCATCCGATTATCCACTGCAACCATATTCGGCTACGAAAAAAGGCGCCGAAGCGTTGTGCCATAGTTTTCATTACCTGAACAACCTGGATGTCACCGTTTTTCGCTACTTTACCGTGTACGGACCGGCTGCCCGGCCGGATATGGTGATGTTTCGTTTTGCTCAGTGGATCGCTGAAGGCCGCGAAGTTCGCGTCAACGGTGATGGCACCCAGTCGCGCGGATTCACTTATTTGGATGATATCGCCCGAGGCACAATTCTCGGGTTGAAACCGGTGGGATATGAGATCATCAACCTAGGAGGACATCAGGTCATCACTGTCAATGATTTGATTCACAAAGTGGAGACATTGGTTGGTAAAAAGGCCAATGTTATTTATCAAGACCGCCACCCGGCCGATGTTCTGGAAAATAGCGCGGATGTAACCAAAGCACGCACTTTACTGGGTTGGGAACCACTGGTTTCATTGGAAGAGGGCATCCCCAACCTGGTGAACTGGTATCTGTCTGAGCGCAATTGGGTGAGTCAAATACTAACTCCATGATCACCTGGTTCAGTCGTTGGCGAAATGACCATGTGCTAGCAAGAGTGGTCAAGAATTCAGGATTTCTGTTCACCAGTAATGTGGTCAGTGCGCTGCTCAGCATCCTGACTGCCAATTTACTGGGCGTGCGTGTTTTTGGTGTGCTGGGCATTGTCATTAGTTTTGTTTCCAACATAAATCGGCTGCTTTCCTTCCGCATGGGAGATGTGGTGGTGAAATACATGAGTAACCACCTTGAACGTGACGAAAAGCAAGCCGCGGCTGCCGTAGTAAAAGCTGCTGCCCTGACAGAAGGGATAACCTCCGTGCTGGCCTACGGTATATTGGCTGCACTGGCGCCGCTGGCTGCTACCTATCTTACGGATGATCCTTCCACATTGCCGCTCTTTCTTATTTACGGTCTTTCTATTCTGTCCAATATCATCACTGAGACTGCCACGGGCGTGCTGCAGGTCGGCGGGCATTACCGCAGCATGGCATT
>JBAWYZ010000178.1:0-5490 GCA_037143255.1 Leptolinea sp.
TTTCTGCAGTCGCACCATCAATTGAGACCCACAGGAAATCCAATCCACTATCGATGAGCTCCCCTGCCAAAGTATCACTCAAAAGAGTACCGTTAGTAATCATTTCCACACGCGCTCCCATCGCCTTGACGGACGCGATCATTTTGATGATGTGTGGATGGAAAAGCGGTTCACCCAATCCGCCGAAAAATACCATTGGGATTGGCGAAAACGAGCGCAGGCTCTCCAATATCCTGTCAAAAGTTTCAGTTCCCATCCGTCCTTGGGGTTCATCCCAAACGTTTCGCATGCAAGTCAAGCAGTTGAGATTACAGGCGTTCGTTGGCTCAATATAAATACGACGCAGAGCAGTGGCCGGTAATTGGAGTGTGATTTGATTCGTCCCTTCGACAAGTACGGCGCGACTACCCGGCTCCAAGCCAAAACGTTTGGAAACTTCAGCAGGCAATATTAATCTGCCATCTTCAGCGACATGAGCGTAAATTAAACGGCGCATTTCTAGAGGATTATATCTTTGAAGTATTAATTTCTTTTTCGATCAACCAAGATTGAATTTTTTCAGCGATCTGATCACGTACTTGGCGGAACTTTTCAAGTTTTTCATCGTCTGAACCCTGAAAGGCAGCCGGATCTTCAAAACCCCAGTGCATCCGCATTCCCATGCCGGGAAAGATGGGACAGTTCTTATCCGCACCACCGCAGACGGTGATCAAATACCCAAAATGGTTCTTACCCATATATTCCGTGAGTGACTTGGAACGGTGCGAACTCATATTGTAGCCAATTTCTTCCATCACACGAATAGTGTAGGGATTAACGCCTTGTGGTTCCAACCCTGCGCTGTAAACCTCAAAATTGTCACCAGCAAACTTCCGCAGAAAGGCCTCTGCCATCTGGCTTCGAGCAGAATTACCAGTACAAAGGAATAATACTTTAGCTTTATTTTCCATAGAATACCCTCTCGTTTCTTACGTCAAATCTTTTATTCATCTTCTAAAGCATTCGCGATCCAGGTGGTTACTTCTGCTTCATTGGGAATACGACCAGCACAGACCAATTTTTCATTGATCACCAAGCCAGGCGTCGCCATAATTGCATATTTTTTCCAAGTGGGAGGTTCGGTGAGTTTTTCAACGGTAAACTCAACACCCAAATTCGCTGCCGCTTTGGTGGCAATTTTCTCCACATTCTTACAATTTGCACAACCGATACCGAGAACTTTGATCGTTAACATGTCGTTTTCCTCCAAATTAAATTATTATATATCAATCCAAACCAAACCAGGTTATTGTTTTATTAATAGCGTGTTATGGTTTGGTTAAGAATTGTTCTACCGCATCCATTGCATGAGCGGCATACATGGATGCCGGTCCGCCCCCCATCAAAATCGCCACGCCAATGGTTTCCAACATTTCCTGGCGAGTCGCATCAGCAGCAACCGCATCGTGCACGTGATAAGCAATACACCCATCGCAGCCAATTACAATACCAATCGCCAACGCCATCAATTCTTTGGTCTTGGCGCTAAGTGCTCCTTCCTCGACAGCCTTTTTATGCAGTCGTGCAAAGCCGCTCATCGGACCAGGTAATTCGGTTCCCAGTTCAACCAGACGGTCTTCAAGGTGTTTGTGCGTTTCAATATAATTTGTGATCATCCCATCTCCTTATTTGCCACTGAAATCCTTTTACTTGCAAGGGGATTTCTATTCTAAAATCTCGATCGTTGGTTCAATTAAAATCTCTGATTTGACCGAGTTGGCTACCAGACTATACTTACGAGCGGATTGCAGGGCGCGCTGTGTTCGCGCCAGGACCACGTCATGCTTCTCACCATTGGCTGAGATGCGGATTACAGGCCATAGGCGTAAATGGGTGAAAGTTTCTGTGCGATCCAATTCAATCAACTTAGTGCCCTCCGTACGGCACTCATAAGAGATCAATTTGAGCTTATAGCGCTCGCTTGCCCAGATAAACATCATCATAATGCAGGTATTAGCGGCTGCGACGAATGCATCCTCGGGAGTTAAAACGCCTGGATGACCCTGCGCATCCGGTGGAGCGGAAAAATTCATTTCTGGACCATTTCCCATTGTTATATGACCCCAATGGCCCCCTATCCAGTTCACAGTCGTGTTATATACGGCAGTTCGACTCATAATTGTTAATCATCCTCCTTCTGTTAGTAAAATTTCAGATATGTAATATTGTCCAGAGAATTTATTTATAATTTCGTTTTCTCCCGCAAATGGACATCAAATTTTTCTCGATTTTCAGTCAATTCGTCCTTTGTTATCCGGCTAATTTTTCTTTTCTTTTTCAATTGACGGAAATAACCCCGTGATGGAAAGTCGATTGCATCCTCCGGACAGGTTGTTACACAAGTTGTACAACCTATCATGCACATCTGCGGTGTGACAAACACGGGTTTATTCTTTTCATAATCGAAAGCATAGACATTTCGTCCACAAGTCGTAGCACAAATACCAACCCCCATGCAGCAGTCTAACGCCACCGTAGGAAACCATTCGATTTCCTCTCGCGGATTACTATGCCAAAATCCAAATCCTTTATTTTCAGTCATTTTCATTTCAAAATTGTTTAGACATATTGAATAAGCATTTTTTCTATCCTTCGATAAAAGATTCGATAAAGAGATCATTTGAACTATTCACGCTGAATAGCGGTCGTACCAACGTGAAATACTCATGACAAGCCAGATGAGTTGCTTCCTCTTCCGCTATGCCGATATATGGCGGGTGCTGACTGGCATGGCATTGCATAGCGCGCACTTTGTTCACCAGGTATTTTTCCACATCAATCCCGGCAACGGGCCCACCGGCAATTTCTGGCGGTGGGGGTACACCACACCCTTGGAAAGTCGCGTCAGAGGGAGCAATGTAATATAGATGTGTTTTAATCCCACTTTGATCGACCGCTTTGGTGACAAACTGAGAAATGGCAATATGGTCAGGATGTCCCGAGATTCCATCTGGTCCGAAAGTGACTACAGCCTGAGGTCGTTCAGTTTGAAGAATCGCACTGAGCATGTATACAATTTCATGCGGGTTTGCAGAACCCAGCTCTCCATCGCGATATCCTAAAAATCGCACATCGGAAATACCGAGCACCTTGGCGGCTACGTACAACTCATTCTGGCGGATTTTTCCGGTTTCTTCGGAGGATAAGTTGGGGATACCTAATTCTCTCTTTGTCGCGCAGATTAAAGTCATGCGAACACCCTCAGCGGCATACTTTGCCAGAGTACCACCGATGGAAAAACTTTCATCATCAGGGTGCGCAAGAATCACAAATAGAGAACGTTTATCTATTGTCATAGCAGAAACAATCACACTCCCATTAGATGAGCCTGACTCTTATCCACCTTTTCTTTCGCTGCCCGGGCAGCTTCCAAGAATAGGCTCGCGACAAGCTTTTCATCGACCGTCTCCATCGGTGTTAAGGATTTGATTTGTTCAAACGACAAGTCGGTCTCCAGTGCCAGCGTGGCGGTTCCCAACATGATCTGAGCTGCAACTATACGGGCATCCGCCGGAGATAATCCGGCTTCTATTCCCGCCTGCATCATCCCTTCAATGACAGGCAGTACCGAGCGCATTGCTGCCCCGGCAAGTCCGACACACCAGGTCATCTGATCATCTCGCACAACCATGGTTTTACCTAATATTCCCAGAAACTCTTCCACCAGGGATTTTACACCGGATGGTGTATTCGCTGCGTAAGCGACGGGGTTCATCCCCTGTCCCAACATCGAAGGCGGGTTGGGTAGTACGCGCACTACAGGGACATCCTCATTGACGACCGAACGCAACATCTCTAAAGGCACAGCCGCAGCCATCGATATAACTACCTGTCCGGCGCGGAGCTTATCATCCAAAGAGCGCAATACTTCCGTGACCTTATTCGGAGGGGTGGCAATGATCATCATATCCATCTCGCTTATGGATGCTTCACTATCCACGAATGCTTTCACCCCAAACTTCGCGGTTACGTCGGCAGATCGCATGGCATCCGTATCGCTGATTACGATTTGGTCAGCCGGAACGCCGATTGCTAACAGGCGTTGGGTCAGGACTTTGCCTATATTCCCCATCCCGATGATGTAAAACTTCTTGTCTCGCAGCATGATGTTTTATCCCAATAAAATATAATATCTAACCCATTTCGATTGCATTACCGCAGCATTCTACGGCACAGATGCCGCATCCATTACATGTCATTTCATTCAGAATAATTCTGCCACCTAACGGTTCGTTTTCATCTTCAAGATACGAGAAGCATCCATTAGGACAGGCTCGGATGACGGTGCAAACATCCTTTACCGCAGCACATTTTCTCTTATTGATCAATGGTATCATTCTTCTCACAGTACCAAGTTGAACAGATAGCCTGTGATGATGATGGCGACCGCCACCGTACCAATGAAAACGGCGATCAATTGCGGCTTGAGTACCCGGCGTAAGATGATAACCTCCGGCAGGCTCAATCCGACCACCGACATCATGAAGGCAAGCACCGTTCCCAGAGAAGCTCCTTTTTCCATCAATGCGCTGACAATCGGGATCACCCCGGCAGCGTTTGAATAAAGCGGGATCCCTAACAAGACCGCAGCCGGTACCGACCACCAGGCTTGCTTTCCCATGATACTTGCCAGGGCGCTCTCCGGTACGTAGCCATGAATAGCGGCGCCCACGGCGATGCCAATCACAACATACAGCCAGACCTTGCCAACGATTTCTTTTACCGAATCTGCAGCCCGGCGAATACGATCCTCCCAATCCAACTTTTCATACACTCCACCACCAGACGCTTGCATCTCCCACACAAAATCCTCCACATAACGTTCCAGATTCAGACGCCCGATGATGAAACCGGCGCTGACGGCGATGACCAACCCGGAAAGGATATAAAGAGCGGCAATACGCCATCCGAACAGACCAAAAAGCATCACAATTGCTACTTCGTTAATGGTAGGGGCGGCTATCAGAAACGAGAAGGTTACCCCTAGGGGAATACCACTTTCTACAAAACCGATGAACAGCGGCACAGCAGAACAGGAACAGAAGGGAGTCACGATGCCCAGCATGGAAGCCAGGACATTACCAAGCCCCTGGCGTCTTCCGGATAGCAAATCGCGAGTGCGTTCCGGACTGAAGAAGGTGCGGATGATCGAGATGATGAAGATCATCCCCGAAAGCAGCAGAAGAATTTTTGGCACATCGTATAGGAAAAAGGCAACCGACTCGCCCAGGCGGGAATCCGGTTGCAATCTCAAGAGCGAGTACGCCAGCCAGTTTGCCAGAGGCTGGACCAGATTATAGGCTGCTACCCAGACAGCCGCACTGAGCCCCAAAATGGCAATAAGGCGGTATGAGGTGAAACGGTTTGCATCCGCTGAATTTATGATAGATTCTTTCATAGGACTTACGCAGACATAGAATTAGATTGACAAAAGACAGAAGAGCGGATATG
>JBAWYZ010000179.1:0-5388 GCA_037143255.1 Leptolinea sp.
GAGGGGAAAAGCTTGACCTGGCTCACTTGATAGATGTGGATTTTGGAAAACATGGAAAACACCCCGTCAGAGTCGCAAGTGAAAGAGGATAGGCATTTATTGATGCGGTCGTTGTCGAGAGTGATATGCCAATTCCCATTCCGCCGGATACAAATCTGGTTGATTTGATCGGAAAACGAGAAACTGAAGTGGGCCTTTACGTTTGGATTATGGAACCCTGTTGGTTTCTGATAAAAGAAATTCCAGAAACGACTATGCTGCCAGTGGCACGATGCTATCTCTTACGCCCAGCCACAGATGACCGGGTTGCACTTGCAAATCAGGTAAAACTGAAATATCGGGGGTATTAACCTGTGAAGTACCCAGCGTATCTGGGTGAACATAACAAAGTTCTGGATATTGCCCGTACTTATATTGATAATAAGCAGCCGCTTGAGCAATTTGAGAAAACAAATCGTTATTTGGATTGCTATCATGCCAGAGCATTCCAGTGCTCATATATTCCTCCAAGACACATACTCTCATTTCTTGCAGATCACCAGCATTAGATGCAAGGAATGAGCCACGCGCGTATGTAGTCCTCCGCGGGATGCTGTATAATTGCACAAGATTACCAAGCGCACCATCAACACCCAAGTTGACCTGCATGAAGGAGGCAAGATGATCAAGGAAACCCTGACGGAAACTGAAACACGGATGAAAGCCACCATTCACTCGCTCGAGGAAGATCTATCGGTCATTCGAACCGGGCGGGCTTCTCCTGCCATTGTGGAACACCTTCCAGTAGAATATTACGGTGCACCCACTCCGTTGATGCAACTCGCTTCCATAAGCGTCCCTGAGCCACGTGTGTTGTTGATTCGTCCCTTTGACCCTGCAACCTTGAAAACTATTGAAAAAGCCATTCTAGCCAGCGATCTGGGATTGACGCCTAATAATGATGGCAAAGCCATCCGGCTCAACCTGCCAATTCCTACCGAGCAGCGCCGCAAAGATCTGGTAAAGGTGGTTCATGCCCGATTGGAAGAAGGCCGTGTATCTGCCCGTAATATCCGCCGCGATGTATTAAAAGACATGCGTGAATTTGAAAAAGAAAAATTAATCTCCGAAGACGATTTGAAACGCGGCGAGGAAGATTTGCAAAAGTTGACTGACAAGACCATCCAGGCCATCGATGGAGTCGGTATCAAAAAAGAAAAGGAGATAATGGAAGTATAAACTTCCATAAGTATGCCTCCTAAAGCCGCTCACCCTAATTTACCAGAACATATTCCTGACCATATCGCCATCATTATGGATGGGAATGGCCGCTGGGCAAAATCCCGTGGACTCCCGCGCCTTGCCGGTCACAAAGCCGGTACCGAAAATTTGCGTCGAGTAATTCGCGGTTGTGTCGAATTTGGGATTAAATACCTGACAATTTATGCCTTTTCAACAGAAAACTGGGGCCGGCCGGCGGATGAAGTTGCCGGGTTAATGCATATTGTTGAAGAGGTAATCGATAAAGAACTGGGCGAATTAAACAAAGAAGGCGTGCAATTAAGGCACATTGGGCATTTAGATCAATTAAATCCCACACTGCAAAAAAAAGTATTGCTTGCAGTGGAAATGACGAAGAATAATTCCCGCCTGATTTTGAATATTGCCTTTAATTACGGCGGCCGAGACGAAATTCTATGCGCTGTCAAAGGCATCCTTGATGACGGGATCAAATCGGAACAGATCACCCCTGAAGTCTTCAGTTCCTATTTGTTTACCAACAAAACCCCGGATCCAGATCTGATCATCCGCACCAGTGGTGAAATGCGTATTAGTAATTTTCTCATCTGGCAATCCGCCTATTCAGAATGGTATTTCACCTCTACCTTGTGGCCGGATTTTGATCAGGAAGAACTGAGAAAAGCGCTTTTTGTTTTTAGCGAACGAGACCGGCGTTTCGGCAAAGTATCCAGCAACCAATAAGTTATCGAGACCTATGCTTAAGGAACGGCTGCTTATCCTCATTCCGCTCATCCCTGCTGGGATCGCTTTAGTAACTTTGGGGGGCTGGTTATTTGCCATTGTCGCGGTAATTATTCTGGGCTTGGCTGCCTGGGAATACTGGCGATTATTCACCAATGGTGGCTTCAAACCGTCAGCCGCAATCCTGATTGGCGGTTGTGCATCGTTGGCAATCCTCAGGTTCTTGTTCGGTTTTCAATACTCAGATGTTGCGCTGATTGTACTGGTGATGGCAACAATGACCGTTCACCTTGTCCAATTTGAGCAGGGCAGCCAGACTGCGCCGCTTGATTTTGCCATTACCCTGGGGGGCGTACTTTACATCGGCTGGCTGGGCAGTTATTTTATATCCATCCGTAACCTGCCGGATGGTTGTTGGTGGCTGCTGTTATCTCTCTCCGCTATCTGGATAGCGGATGGTGGCGCATATACCATTGGACGAAGATTTGGCAAACATAAGATATCCAAGCGGGCCAGTCCAAATAAGAGCTGGGAAGGATATATTGGCGGGATTTTCTTCGCGATAGTATTTAGCCCGCTCCTGGCATTCTTATGGCAATCGAAAGCTGCCTCTATAACCCCTCTCAAAGGATTAATCCTGGGCGTTATTCTCAGTCTTGTCTGCATCCTGGGCGATTTGGGCGAAAGTATGTTCAAACGGCATTTCCAGGTAAAAGACTCTTCCAATTTGATTCCCGGCCACGGCGGTGTCTTTGACCGCATCGATTCATGGCTGTGGGCGATCCCCATCGGATATTATTTTGCGCAATTTTGGAAATAAGGTTAATTACACTCCCCACTCTCCATTTTTTCAGCATAGTAGGGGTGGATAGCAGTCCACCCCTACATTAAAAGCAATTGGGTAATTTTCCTGGTTACTTAATCAGGTACGTGAGTGATACATCCACCATTAAGACGAGCTGCCCTGCCGAGACCGGCGCCGGAGCCGATGCTGCCATTCCACCGCCGCCACCCATACCGTATTGCTCTTTTGGCATAAAGGTTGACCCGGTCGATGAAGTGGTAATCATCTGAACATCTCCCAGGCTGACACCTGAAGCCTTAGCCAACTCTTCGGCTTGCTTTCGGGCGTTGGTTATTGCCAGACCACGGGCTTCCGTCATAGCGGATTCTTTATCCACCACATCAAAATTGATGCCGTTAATGCTATTGGCGCCTGACCGGACTACCGCATCCAACATTTCGCCTAATTTTTTCAGCTCACGCACTGTCACATAGACAGTGTCATCAATCATGTAAATCGTCCCGGTAACTTTTCCGGTATTGGGCTCATATTGCTGTTGAGGATAAATGTTAAAACTGGTGGTTTGGATATCTTTTGCTTCGATACCTAATTTTTTCAAGGCATCTGTCACTGCTTGCGCCTGTTCATTATTTTGACTTAAAGCTTGAGACACATTTTCAGACTGGCTATGAACCCCGATATATATATAGGCAACATCTGGCACGAGAAAAACCTGCCCGGTACCGGTTACGCTGACCGTGCGCGGCGAAACCGTTTCGGCAGCCGATACTACGACCGTCTCTGCTGGTTGTGTGTCAGGTTTCAATGTCGATGGAGCGATGGTAATTGGCGCTGTCGGAATTGCGGTTGGCGAACAGGCTGCCAGAATAGACAGGATTACAAGAATCCCCAGACTAATTGATAAAGCTTTTTTCATTTTTCCTCCAAAGTAATATGGTATTGCTACAAGTATGACGACAAAATAATAGATTTAGTTCCATTTTACCAATTATTTCGTTGAATATTCAACCAACCGGATTGCCCCGATGGGTAAATCAACTTTCAATTCGACGGCGGGTTTTCCAGCTTGATAGGCAGGTGAAAAGATATCATTTCCATTCCGAACATAGCCTTCAGGAATGGAAAGCCCGCCAATAGCTTTATTAGCCTGCACCCGAACGGCTGCGCCTATTGGTATGAAAACAACAATTTCGCCAATAGCGCCCGATATTTGCGCTTGTGCCCCCGGAATATCTGCAAGAGTAACCACCGTTTGTCCGGTAACAGTCTCAACTTTCATTTTTTCCAAATTCAATCCGCGAGTATCGATCTGATTCTCGCCCATAATCACTTTGGAAGATAATGTTAGTGCAGGTTTCTGATTGATGGCAAACTGCCAGGCTGAATTTTCATAAGGGCGCGAGGTTCCAGGGAATGTGGATGTATCATTCTTGACCTCAATTAGTGTAGTGGCTGATGAATGCTCAACTATCGGTGTCATTTTTTCGTTTCGCAAGAGGGTGATTTTCCCCTGAATTATAGAGTCGGAGGGGGCGCCACTGGATACCTGCACAGTTCCGGCAGTGCGTTGGATGTTGAAGGTCAGATTGCTTTCATTTTGATATTTTTGGTTAAACTCCGTCACATTCAAACCACGTGGACCGGAGAAATTAGATACCCAGACCAATCCGAAGACCAGAAGAACTGCAAGAGCCAATCCCAACAATACCCTTCCCAGCGTTCGGCGGCCGATAATTATATCCAACCCGATGCCAATCAACACAAGCGGCCAGGCTTTCGAGATCAAGTCCCAGGTCGTTAGCGAAATCGTTCCCAGATTGCCTGCCAGTAACACAGCGCCAAAACCGGCAAATAAAATGGATCCAGTTACCCCATCACCTTTGACCAGTCCGTCCAGTCCGGCCAGAATCAACAATACAGGCCAGTATGTGGAAACAAATCCCCAAAATCCACCCGGTAAATAACCAAAATTGGAAAGCAACAGCAAAATACCAGCAGCAAGAAGGAGCAGCGGAAAAAAGATCCCCCGTCGTCTTTTTCCTTCCGGACGGTCTGAATTATTCTCAATCATTTTCGATCTCCCTTAATTGACCGGATTACCAAAACTACACCGATCAAAATGAGCGCAAAAGCCCAGAAAACTCCCCTGTTCGCCCAGAAAAACCATTCTGGTTTAATCTCTTTTATTAAGTAAAACCCGCCGGCAATTACTAACACCCCACCGAAAATGCGTAGAGCATCTATATTGGGCTGACTGGTAGCCTGAATAAAATCATCCCGCATTTGTCCTGCCCGGGCAGACCAATCTTTCTGTGTATTCATATCATCACCTGCTGATGGAATGATGACCCACAGGACAATATAAGCCGGAATGCCCATGCCGGTAATAATGCCCAGAAGGATAAATATTACCCGCATTATTGTGACGTCCAACCCCAGCCATTGGGCTAGTCCGCTGCACACTCCGGCTAATACCCGTCCACCTTCAGGACGTACTAATCGATTTTGCATTTTTCCTCCTATCAACGATTGCGAAATGATCGAAAAACCAGAACCAGTCCACCCAAAATCATGGCAGCCGGGAGAACCAGAGATGCCATTTTATTGGCGGACGAAATGAA
>JBAWYZ010000180.1:0-5366 GCA_037143255.1 Leptolinea sp.
TGGTTGCTGACCACCTTGATGGCCAGGTTTACAGGCGTGACCGGGAAGTACTCTGCCGCCACATTGACGCGCCACAATTTGAGGTGCTGCCACAGGTCCTGAAAGAGGATTACCAACCCAGCCGTACTCCCCCAATGCAGTAAGCCGGATTTGCCATGCCCTTCCGCAAAACGCTGATAGGCATAGACTGCCGCGAGAATGAGCAGCACGAACGGCAGAGTGATCAGGCGTGCACTGACCCGTTCCCCGTTGATGAGCGGGACTGGGATATACATGACCAACTTGTAAATACTTCCCATGGAAAGCACGAACAGGGTCAAAGCCGGCAGTGCCAGGGTGTTCAGCCAGGCGGGTACTTCCTGCTTTTTCAGCCTGAAAGCCAGCCCGAAATAGATCAGAAAAACCGCGCCAATCAACCCGACGAAAAGGTCAAATTCCCACCAGCCCAGGGTGGTCAACTGACCGGTGTGGGCGAAGGCATTATCGGGGCCAATCATCCCCACCAGTCCATTCCACAAATCCAGCACGGATGGATAGCCGGAGAGGAACTCACTGTCAAACTGACCCAGATGCAAAGAGGGGGGCAGAAGCCGTACCGCTGAAAGCAGCCCGGCGGCCACAATGCCGGCTAAAGCCAGCGCTAGTTTTCGCCAGTGAAACAGTCCCACCAACCCGGTGAGCATCAGCACCCACACAAACTGGTGGAAGGAACCGTTCAACAGCATGAAGAACAACAGGAAAGCGTACCCTGCCAGCCAGCGCCAGACTGCCTTGGAGTTCCTGTTAAAAACCAATTCATTCTCGGCCAAATCGAACAGCAGCAGAAACAGCCAGGGGAATAGGAAATAGCCGGTGTAGTTGACGTGCCCCACGCTGAAATGCGATAGGATGGAGCCGTTGAAATTAAACAGAAGAAACAATACAGCGAAGGCAACCGGAGAAAGACGCAGCCGTTTCCACAACTGCACCAGACCCAGCACTCCCAGCGAGTACAGCAGCCAGACGTTGACCAGCACAAACCAGCCCACCGGAATCACGCCCAGCAGCATCATCTGCGGTGCCAGCATCACGTCCGGCAACGCCATGTAGCGGTCGGTTACATTGCGCAGGGCTGATCCATCCGGCATGTGCAGGGGAAGTTGGCCGGTCTTGACGGCATCCTGCACAAAGGCAATGCGCGGCGCGGAGATCTCCGCCCAGTCGTGAAAATCAAAAGGAATGCTGCCCCAGTTGAAGAATTGCCCAAAAAGGAACAATCCGAGCAGCCACAAAGCAGCCACCCAGCCCCACCCGACTTTACCAGGTTGCGGATTGCCTTTGAAAAGCCATTCCAGCCCGGTTTCCGTCCAGGCTTGCCACCGCGTCAGATTCTTTTGATAAGCGTTATCAATAACTGGCGGGGTTTTCATAAGGGGTCATTTCCAGCCTTCAAAAGCGGAAATCTGCGCGCGCCACTCATCCGGTACCGGTTTACTTTCATTTTTATGGTAATCGTAACAAACCATCACCGTTTCGGCGCGAGTCAGCGCTCTGCCGTCAGCTTCGTCCTCAATCTGATATTCCAGGGTAAGGCTCTTGGTGCCGATTTTCGCCACGCGCACCCCAACGCGGATTTTCTGGGTCAATTTGATGGGCGCCAGATAAACTACATGCACATCGGCTACAATTAATCCCAAGTCAAAGAAGGACTGTCCGTCAAACAGCCCGAGCGCCATAATATAGTTTAGCCGGGCTGTTTCTATAAAGATGACCGTATGGGAATTATTAACGTGCCATTGCGGGTCTAAATCACCGTATCGAATTTGCATAGGGAAGTAAAATTTGAATTCGCTCATGCATAAAATTATACTGGAATGTACAGGGTTTTCCTACTTAAAGAGGTCTCAATTTGCGCACAGCATTGGATGAATTAATAAACCGCATTGATTTGGATCGCATCCCTTTTACCGAACGGGGATCGCGCATCCTGGTGATGAAAAACGGCAAGGGAATGCTCATCCGGCTGGCGGAGCGCTGGTACAAACTGACCCGCAGCATATCCGCCTACAGGCAGCGTCCGCCAATTGTCGAAGAATGGGTATTTACTGACGATCAAAACCAGGTATTGGATTATGAAATGGAATCCCGCCCTGACTGTATTCTGTTTCGGACCGCCATCGGCAACTTCATTCTGACTTTTATTGATGAGGAGACGCTATTTATCTCATTGCCAAACGCCGCCTGCGGTACGCGGTTTCTGGCGCACATGGACCTCGGTCAAACCGACCGGCGCGGCGGGGTGCTGCGCGTGACCGGCGATATTCGCCGCCATTTGGCCTACACCTCAAATCGGGCGCTGACCTGTAATCAAATTGATTGCGTGGAATCTTCCAGTCAAATGATTTCTCTTGGTTTCGGGGCTGGTACTGGCGGAATGTTGATCAACCTGACCCCGCGGCTGGGTTTCAACCGCTATGTCCCTGAGGCAGATGTCGCGCTAGGAAAGGCGGAAAGCCGCTGGCTTGATTGGTTCGCTGCCGTTCCACCGGTGTTGCCCCAGTATTACCCGCAATACCTGTACGCCTGGTGGGTAATGGCGGCCGGAATCATTTCCACCCGGTTTTTCACCACCCGCGAAGTTTTAACCCCGTCCAAGATTCATTATGTGGGCGTCTGGATGTGGGATGCCTTGTTCCATGCCCTGGCTTACCGGTATGCCCAACCCCGCTTGGCCTGTGACCAGTTGCGCATTCTGCTGGACCATCAGCGCGAAGATGGTATGCTGCCAGATGCCGTGCATGATGAAGGCACGGTCACTCATCTGGATTTTCCGGTGGATGCGGATGTTACCAAGCCGCCGCTGCTGGCCTGGACAATCTGGAAGATTTTCGAGACTACCGGTGATACTGAATTTCTGCAGGAAACCTACGAACCCGCCGTACGCTGGATTAACTGGTGGCTGGATAAAAATGATAGCGACAGCGATGGGCTATGCGAGTATGCGCATCCGTTTTCCTCTGGTCTGGATGACAGCCCATTGTGGGATGTGGGTATGCCGGTTTGTTCGCCCGATCTCAATGCCTATCTGGCGCTGCAGATGAACTGCCTGGCAGATATCGCTGAGGCAATTGACGAGCCGGATGATGCACTTGCCTGGGAAAAACGGTCTGAGGAGCTAATGGAACGTATCGATGAAAATTTGTGGGATGAAGGCGCCGGCCTGTATTTTGCCCATCATAAAAAACAAACCATTCGTTTGAAGACACCGCTCAGCCTGTTGCCATTATTGTGTGGATGTCTGCAAAAAGGAAAGGCGGAGCGGTTGGTCAGTCATTTGTTTGCTGAGAAGGAATTTTGGACGGAATTTCCCGTGCCAAGCGTGGCAGCAGATGAGCCAGCCTTCAACCCGGATCAAATGTGGCGCGGGCCAGCCTGGGTGAACATCAATTACCTGCTGGTAGAGGGGTTAACCCGCTCTGGTTTCCCTGTCGAAGCCCAACGGCTGCGCAAGATTACGCTGGAAAGGTTGATGAATCTGCCAGACTTTTATGAATTTTACAATCCGCTAACAGGAGCGCCGGGCAGCAAAGCCGCACCCATCTTCGGCTGGTCTGCCGCACTGTTTATTGATCTGGCCCTGCAGGAGACGGCGGCAAGTAAAGCTTGACAGGTTGTAGGAACACCTGAAACACCGAACTGCACCGAGCGAAGGCATCAAGTTACTGAGAATTCTAAATTAAATTATTATCAATGGCGTGTCAACTACGGAGACTGTTTTTAAAAACCAGATTGGTTCAAAGCCAACATGCTACTGGACATTAATTTGACATTAATTACCTTTCGTGGTATTATTTTAGATGGAAAATATCTCATAATAAGGAGTGACCAAAAACTAAATACACTAAAATCAGCTCATTTGTTTTCTCCCTTTCACCCATCTTTTTCAAATTCAGGAGGTTTTAATGCAAGGACAAACTGCAGGTAAAGAATTAACCGCTGAACAAATTTGGTCCGTAGAAAAGGGCGAGAAACGCTCTGTAAATGTAATTCATATTGTAATTACGGCGTTACTAATAGGTATTGGGTTCGTGGTGGGCGCCTTTGGCAGCATTAGCTTCCCGCTCGGATTTGGTGTCAACTTCTTCTGGACCGGTATCGCCGTTCAACAAGTCGGCTCTATCTGGTTTGGTATGTGGGGTGTTATTGCCGGCACTATCTTCCCATTCTTTTCCAATGCCATCTCCGGAACTCCCTTCTACGTTTCCATGGCGTATATTCCAGCAAATTTCGTACAGGCTTTTCTACCCGCCTGGGCTTTTCGCTTTTTCAAAGCCGATCCACGCCTTAAAAAAGGCCGTGATTATCTAATTCTTCTGGGCGCAATGATTGTTTCCTCCGCCTTTGGCGCGTTATGGTCGCCGTTGGTGGTTTTGAAAGGCTTTGGCTTGCTGACCACCGATTCACTCCCCCTGTTCATCTGGGGTTGGTTTGGGGGTAATGTAGTAGCCGGTCTGGTCTTTAACTTTGTTCTCTTGAAAGCGCTTTCCCCGGTTGTTATCAAGACAGCTGCCTTCGTAAAGAAGTGGTGGGCGTAGGTTAAGCTTCCCCAATCTATATGCATTAAAATCCGCGGGGGCGAAAGCCTCCGCGGATTTTTGGTTAAAGGATAGCGCATGAATAAAACCCTGCTGGGTTATGTTCCAGAGCAATCACCCATTTATGCAATCCATCCATTTGTAAAGTTATTTTTTATGCTGGTTGTCAGCCTCTTCCCCATTCTGATTTATGCTCCTGAATGGAATGCTTTTATCATGTTCGTTATCATCCTGCTTATGTGGTACAGCCGGGTGGATATGAAAACCTTGAAAATTTATGTTCCAGTTGCAATCTCAATGGGTTCTATTATTCTTCTATCCTATACGGTTTTGGGCGGAACTCACCCGGAATATCAGTTACTCGCACGTTTTATTGGCATTAATTTCTACTGGGAACGCGTCAGAGATGCGATTGTTGTATATTTCCGTATTCTACCGATGATCTTCACAATGGTTTTTTTCCTCAGTACATCCCGTGAACGGGATGTTATTGTGGCCATGCGTTTTATCAAAATACCATTCGTGGTTACTTATGTTTTTGCCATGTCCCTCCGGTCCGCTGGCCTGGTTTTGGAAGATTTCTTCATTATCCGCCAGGCGGAACAGGCGCGCGGTTTCGACCCGACTGGCAAATCACTTTGGTACAAAATCCGCAAATATATCATGTATATGATCCCGTTATTTGCGCTTTCCCTTCGTCGGGCAGAAGAGTTCACAAATGCGCTGGTTGCCCGCGGATATGCCTTTACAGGTGAAACGGCAAAAGTGAAACGGCCGGATTATGTTCTGACG
>JBAWYZ010000181.1:0-5314 GCA_037143255.1 Leptolinea sp.
CGGCAGGAATACACGCTGCCATAACTACGACGATCAAACTGATAGCCACGAGGGCAAATACTGTTTTTGAATTTGATTTGAACATTTTCTACTCCAGTCAGAATATGATGCTTTTTTGTTACTGATTGAATAGTACAGGTCAGCTATGTGAAAGCCGTGAAGGAATTGTGAAGGAGTAGTGAAGATTTCTATTTCAAGTCTTTGATTTTTTGCTGGGCATAATCCCTAATCGATTGCAGTTGAGCTTCCTTATGAGTCCAGTCTATACATTCTCGATAAGCTATTTTTGCATCCTCCTTTTTCCTCAATTGGACAAACACGTCCCCCTGGTCGCATTTGAGCTGCGCCCAGCGAGACTGCTGATCGTCCGGTACCAGTGAAACCGCTCGAGTAAGAGATTCAGCAGCCAAAATATACCGTTTGGATTCCATCAACTTATTGAAAATTATTTGACAGTCTTGCGGGGTTGAGCAGAGTTTTATGGCTGGGGCGCGCCTTGTTGCAGACATCTGCGCGGGATTCTCGGTTGCAGGTGCAATAGTTAAGGCTTCGTCAGTCACAGTTGCTATTGGCGCCTCGGTTATAGTTGCCCTAACTGGTTTTCTGACAGCCCGGAGGACGCCCCAGCCGACAGCCAGGAGAATTATCAGGAAAATGACCGCTGCAAGAGCCCATTTTATGGGAAACGACCCGCGGTCGTGTACTATTGGAAAAATATCCGCCTGATTTGTCCGTTCAGATTTAGGAGCTAGCGCCGGAGTTAGCCGCACATTGGATTGGATGGCTTCTGTAAAAGCGGAATAAAGTTCACCGCCAGATTTATACCGGTCAGACGCGTTTTTACTGAGGGCTTTCTGAATAACCTTGCTTACCCCGGCAGGGATATCCTTTCGATAGAATTCCAGCGGAGGCGGTGGATCAAAAATTTGTTTTTGGATTAAAGCCAGTGGTGTATCGGCATCAAAGGGAACTTCACCAGTGATCATTTCGAACAGAATAACAGCCAGGGAATAGTGATCGCTAGAGAGCGTTAATGAATCTCCCCGACCTTGTTCCGGCGACATATATGCCGGAGTACCCAGCAGCGAACCGGTTGTGGTCAGTTTTGTTGCGCCCAGCATGTGAGCAATTCCGAAATCAGTCAAGTAAACATTTCCGGCCGCATCCAGTAAGATGTTTGCCGGTTTCAAATCACGATGCAGCATTTTTTGCGAATGGGCGTAATCCAGTGCAGCGGACATCTGTTTCAAAAAGGCAGTAACTTCAGGCAGAGACATAAATTGACTGGATGATTTCAATTCTTCCAATCGCTGCTTGAGCGTTCCACCAGCGATATATTCCATCACCATGAAAACCTGATCGCCCTGCGTGTCAAAATCAAACATCTGCACGATGTTTGGGTGTCTGAGGTTGGCAACCAGACGAGCTTCCCGCTCAAAACGAGCTAAAAATTCAGGATCATTATTCAATGCCGGATGCAGCACTTTAATGGCTACATCGCGGTCCAAGCGTTCATGGCGACCACGATAAACCTCAGCCATTCCGCCAAGACCGATGCGTTCCAGTACCTGATACTTACCTAAAAACTTCCCGTTTAATGAACCTGGCTGAGGGGGCAAGGCATCCTCTTTTGAAAATATTCTTATGCTAATTATACATCCCGCGATAATCCGGTTTTCAGAATATTATCGTGATTATCCGGCCAATTCGATATTTTCTGAATGCAATCGTTCTTGAATACGGTCCATCAATCGGAGACGCAAATCTGCTGCTCTTCCGTACGCAGCTTTTGCGGCCACAATAATTTCCACTTTGCTGCCCGATAAATTGTTCGATCCAACAACCTGGTAAGGTTCTAATAGATCATCCATTTGAGAGAAAATCTCAGTCCCCAGATCCTTCAAAACTTCCGTTGCATGGCCAACATCCTGTGGTGAAACAAAAAGACTTATGTTAGCATTCGAAAATTTACCCCGACTGAAGTTGCGCACAATCCGAATTTCTCCGTTTGGCAGAGTGAACAATTCTCCGGTGGGTGACCGCACCAATGTAGTGGTCAGATTAATTTCTTCCACCACTCCTTGAATATTTTCAGGTGGCAGAAAAAACTCCACCTTTTCACCGATATCAAATGTTACATTAAAAATGAATCCAATTCCTGCTAATAAATCACTGACGAGCGGTTTGGCGCCAAAACCAAAGGCGGCGCTAAACAATCCCAGAATCCAAATAAGGGTAGTAGCCGGAATAAACAAGGCCAGACTAGCTGTTACGGCCAAAAGAAAGGCCAGAAAAGTAATGCTGCTGGATAACAGAGATTTGAGCGTGCGGGTGCGTTCTTCAGAAGGGCGGCGATGCCTGGGCGCGAATCGGCTGAGCGAAACCATCCGACGGGCAATTGCACCGCCTAAAATGGAAACTAATATGGCGGCGGCGAAGAATACCGCAATGATTGCCAACATCTGTACTGTAAGCGGTGGTATTGTTATTTGTATCGGGGTTGAAAAGTCCATCCTTTTATTTTACTTTGTTATCGGCTGGGCGGCAGGCGCTTTTGGCCGTTTCTGCGCAGATTGGATGATAATGCCTATCAGGACCAAAACCAGCAATAAAGTCGTCCCTTTACCACCTTCTAATTCGGCTGCGCGAATGATGAGGGTAGCCCCGGCAAAACTGGAAATCAAAACCAGCGCCATATCTAAAAGCACCTGAACGAGCAGTACTCCAACGATCCCGCCAATCATGAATACAATCCAATTCCAGTTAGCGAACGAGAGCTGCAAGGTTTCTGTGAGCGAAATCATCACAAAGCCGCCGGCAATAAAGCCCGCCACACTGACCATTATGCGTTGTAAAACCAACGCGAGAATGGCAAAGGCTACTCCAAATCCAATAGCTACCAAAACCCTTTCCCACCAGCCAGTCGGATGGAAAAACAATTCAGTAACCAAAAGGCCGCATAAAGCCCCGCAAATTCCAACAAAAAACCAATATAGTTTTTTTCCGGCTCCCAATAGCAAGCCGCCAGCGATAAACTGCAACAAAGAAGGGATCATTCCAACCTCAATTTGATAATATCTTTACGATTTAGCATATTTTTGAAAATACCTGCCTGCGGTTATAATACCGCATACGAAAATCTATAAATTGGGTTGCAAATTTGATGCCTTCTTCCTTTTCCCCGCCGTCTGAATTGGCGGAAGTATTGCATACGTTCAAAAAACCGGTTGATGTTCAAGCCTTTCTGGATGCCACCCCATACAGTCCAGAAGAAAGAAACCGGTGCGCCATTAATGTAATCCATGATCGGATGGCACACTGCCTGGATGGTGGCTTATTCGCCGCGTTAGGGTTACGCTGGTTGGGCTATCCGCCGGTTATTATTGATTTGCAGCCTGAACCCGGAATGGATGACGACCATGTGCTGGCTATCTACCGTGAGAACGGGCTACTCGGGGCGGTGGCGAAATCAAATTTTAGCGGACTACGGTTGCGGGAGCCGGTTTATCGGAATATGCGCGAACTGGTGATGTCTTATTTTGAAGACTTCTTCAATGTGGATGGTGTCAAAACGCTCCGTTATTATACAATCCCGCTCGACCTTAGCGTTATGGATGTTTATGATTGGATGGGCAGCGATGCCGGAGTGGATGAAATTGAACGGCGTTTGAAACACCTGCGGAAAACCGCTGTCGTCCCGGCTGCTGCAGCAAAACTTGTCGGAAACGCTGATGCGCTGTCTTATCAGGCAGGCATGCTCGGAGTCAACCAATCCGGGTTGTATAAACCAAAAATCTAAGGTTTTATGAAGGTTAGGAGGGGTTGACACAATAAGTCCTTCTGTGAATTACTGTTTATTGCGCATTGGGGTTGTCAATCTTATGATTTCCCTTTATAATATCTGCAATCCTTTTCACCGGAGTCAGATTTCCTATGGAACTAAGCGCTTCCTTTCAAAATCAGGGAGAACAACCCGAAAATAACACGAACGACAGCAACAATATGGCATCCCTTTTGGAAAAAGAAGGTCTTGGGATCGATTTTCCAGTACAGGGCGAAATTCGCAACGGAACTATTGCTAGCATCAGCCAGGGACAGATACTGGTTAGTGTTGGCACCAAATCCGAAGGCGTGATCAGTGGCAAAGAATTTGAAGCAATTCCCTCCACTGAACTTTCAACCCTGGCTGTAGGTCAGGAGATTCCGGTTTATGTGATTAACCCGGAAGATCAGAACGGCACACTGGTGCTTTCGTATGTCCGCGCCCGTGAGGAAGTCGGTTGGAAGCAGGCTGAAGAAATGCTCGCCTCCAAGGGTTCCTTCCACAGCAAATTTATTGGTTTCAATAAAGGCGGCCTGATTGTCCCTCTCGAAACCCTACGTGGTTTTGTGCCAGCATCTCAAATAGCCCTTTCCCGCCGCGCCAGCATCTCCGGCGATACTCCAGAACAAAAGTGGAGCCCGTTGGTCGGTATGGAAGTTGATGTTTGCGTCATCGAAGTCGACCGCGAACGCCGCCGTCTGATCCTTTCTGAACGCGCTGCCAGCTCCGAAACTCGTGAAACTCTCAAAGAACGTGTGATTGACGAACTCAGAGAGGGCGAAATTCGCTCTGGCCACGTCACCAGCCTGGCTGGATTTGGCGCTTTTGTCAACATCAACGGGGCTGACGGCCTTGTGCATCTTTCTGAAATTTCCTGGGAACGCATTCAGCAACCCAGTGAAGTCCTCAAAGTAGGGCAGGAAATTAAAGTCAAGATCATCAGCATTGACCGCGAAAAGAAACGCATCGGCCTTTCCATTCGCCAACTGCTGGATGACCCCTGGTCCAACCAGGCGGCGGCCTTCACCGTCGGTCAACTTGTGCAGAGTAAGATCACCCGGCTGACAAAATTTGGGGCTTTTGCTCAACTTGACGGTGATATTGAAGGTCTTATTCACATTTCTGAGCTGAGCGAAAAGCGGATCGAGCATCCCAAAGAAGTTTTGCACGAAGGCGATATAGTAACCTTGAGGGTAATCAAGATCGATCCGGGTAATCACCGCATTGGCCTGAGTTTACGCCGAGTCGATTCTATGGCCTACGCCGAAATGGACTGGCAAGCTCTGGATGACGGCGAAATTCCTGCTTATGATGACGATGTAACTTCTGACGAGCAAGTCGAAATTGCGGTTGTCGAACAAATCGAAATTGCGCCTGACGCGCAGCTCGAAACTCCGACTGAAAAGCCAGTTAAAACTCCGGCGAAAAAACCAGCTAAAACTCCGACTGATAAGTTAGTCGAAACTTCGGCTGAAAAACCAGTTAAAACTC
>JBAWYZ010000182.1:0-5311 GCA_037143255.1 Leptolinea sp.
ACCGATTGATAGTTGCACTGGTAAATCATGGCATCTGGTATTGTGCTCCACCAGGCGTTCCCTGATACGGAACATGATTTGCTCTGCTGTTTCCGAATCCGTGGCGGGCAGCAGGGCAGCAAACTCATCCCCACCGATGCGAGCCAGCACATCCCCCACCCGTAATCCAGATCTGAGTACATTCGCTGCCAGCACTAGCAATTCGTCACCCACGGCGTGTCCCTGGGTATCATTCACAATTTTCAAGCCGTCAACGTCAGCAATGACCATGCTGATCGGGTATTCCCGACCGCGCTCATATCGTGCGAGCTCTACTTCGAAAAAATTCCGATTATAAATCCCAGTCAAGATATCGTGGGTGCCAAGAAAACGAAGCTGTTCTTCCATGCGTTTGCGTTCGGTGATATCGAAGCAATGCCCAATATATCCAATAAATTCATTGTTACTATCGTAATTGGGTGTACCCAAATCTTGAATCCATCGATATTCGCCGCTTACGTGGTGTAATCTGTATTCCATTTCAAATGCTTCCAGTTTATCGAATGCAGTTATATAAATTTCAAGACAGCGGCTAAAATCATCGGGGTGAACTCCTTCCGCCCACCCGTTACCAATCTCTTGCTCGAGCGTACGCCCAGTAAACATCAACCAGGGTATATTGAAATAATTGCACAGTTTGTCTTTTCCAGATACCCAAATGAGCGCTTTCCCCGAGTCTGCAAGGTTACGGTATTGAACTTCTTTTTCCCGCAGTATCTCTTCAGCTTGCTTACGGTGCACAATTTCCTGCCCTTTCTGTTCCAGGGTCATCCGTATATTTGTCACCAGTAGCTCCACCACCAATGCCGCCACAAGCAAAATAATTGTTACACCTACGAGATAAAACCAGTTTGACCCTTCTCCATTGAAAGGCTTTGTAACAATCCAGCCATAGATTTCACCAATGGATAACCAGCCAGTCGCTATCAACATCAACCCGAAACATAATCTAAACAACGCTCGATCCAGGCTCAAACCTGCGAAAATCAAGATGATGGGAAGGGTTACGATAGCCAGATCACGAATGCCTTGTCCAACTGTAGCAATGAAAATCACGGTGCCAAGCATGATCAGCACTAAGATCAAACC
Organism: Leptolinea sp.; assembly: GCA_037143255.1. Taxonomy (GTDB): domain Bacteria; phylum Chloroflexota; class Anaerolineae; order Anaerolineales; family Anaerolineaceae; genus Leptolinea. The sequence goes on from JBAWYZ010000182.1 coordinate 1,129, forward strand.
ACTGGAACGTAAATGTCCGCCCTTGATCAAGACAAATGGCACTATTAGCAATACACAACCAACCAGCGTCACCGTAACCAGTTGCCAATCGCTATAATATAATGCGGTGAAAATGACGAAGAGGAACACGATCCACGATGCCCAGATGAGCAGAAATAGAATCCGCGCCATCTGTCTGCTATCCTCTGGTTCTTCTACAAAATGTGGGGACTTTTGCTTCTGATCTAACCGGTCATAAAAATTTACTAGGCTTTCCATTTAAGTTTTTTCTTCACCATTCGTTTAATACAGCTTATCGATCAATGGAAGCGGACTGGTTGTCAAGCATCGCCAGGAACTTAGCGACGACCCGCGGATCAAAATGTTTACTCGCCTGTTCATGAAGATGCTGATACGTTTGCTCCTTACTCCATGCTTTCCGATACGGACGATCTGAGCGCAACGCGTCGTATACATCCACGATAGCAAAGATGCGCGCCACCAACGGAATCTCTTCACCTTTCAAACCGCGTGGATAACCGCTGCCGTCCCATTTCTCATGATGGCAGTAGGGAATATCCAAAGCCTTATGCAAATACACGATCGGTTCCAAAAGCTGATAGGCGTACTCGGGATGCTGCCGCATGATCTCCCACTCACGGTCGTCCAGCGCGCCCGGTTTGAGCAGGATCGAATCGGGAATTCCCATTTTGCCAATATCGTGCAATAGAGCGCCGCGGCGGATATGTTCCAATTCAGCTTCATCGACACCCATCGCCAGCGCCAGGTCAACCGTCATTTGAACCACATTGCGTGCGTGACCCTCGGTCTCTCGATCGCGCAATTCGAGGGCATGCGCCCAACCTTCCAGTGTCGAATCGTATGCCAAGCTAAGGTCTGCCGCGTCTTTTAGGGATTTCTCGTACAGGGTCGAACGGTAAATCGCATTTGCTGCGATATCGGCAACAGCCGATAACAAACGGACTTCGGGTTTAGCAATCTCCGATCTCCGCCCTATCCACACAAAACCGATCAGTCGATCTTGGGCGATGAGTGGCGATCCGATACAATAAAGCATATCATTGTAGGTCCATTCCGAATACGCAAGCTTCGGATCGGTCAATAAATCGTTATTGGAAAAGGGTTGTCCCTTTTTAGAGATGCTTGTGAGATTATGTGAACCGTTTTTTTGGTGAGTGTCGATAAACGATTCCCATATACCATGCGCCGCTTCCGTTACGATGACTCCAGTCAGTGGATCAATGATTTCTACAGAGACCGTCTGACAATTAAGTAAGGCAGCCAATTGATCGACAATCACCGGGAGCATCTCTGCCAGCGTTGGAGCAATGCGTAGTGCAGCGCTCAAGGTAGCAATAGCTTGCAATTCATTCTCTCGCTGCTTGCGCTCGGTGATATCGTGGTGAAACGACTGGATGATTTGTTCACCACCGATAGTTATCAAGCCGGTTGAAACATCTAGAGGAATAATGTGACCATTCTTGTGATAATGTTCCACTTCAAAATTAATGATTTCCCCTGCCAAAACACGGCGCACCCTGTCAGGTGCCTGGAGCGCAGTTTCGGGAGTATCCAATTCTTGTAGATTCATATCCTGCATTTCGTTTAAGTTGTACCCGTGTACATTGGCGAATGCATGATTGACTGCTAATATTTTACGGTCGATGGACAGGTACATTATGCCATCACTTGCTTGTTGAAACAAGGTTCTATATTTTTCCTCGCTTTCGGTCAGTGCCCGCTCAGCCTGCTTGCGCTCGGTAATGTCCTGCACAGTTCCAATAGAGCGTATCGGTTGTCCATCAACGGCATAGATGGTTTCGCAGCTTTCGTGCACGTACTTCACTCGACCATCGAGCATGAGCAGCCGGTGGTCGATATCATAAGAACTTCTGGTTTCGAGGGAAGAGGTATAAGCTTTATTGACAGCATCACGGTCATCCGGATGAATAACCGCTAGAAAAGCCTCATATGATACGTCAAATTTCACCGGGTCGATTTCAAAAATATGGTAAATCTCATCTGACCAGAACAGGATGTTATTTATCAAGTTCAATTCCCAGTTTCCGATTTTGGCTATGCGTTGAGCTTCCTCCAAGCGCTCCGTGCTCTCCCGTAAATTTTGCTCCGCCCGTTTCCGCTCGGTGATGTCCATGCCAACTCCGATCTTTTGCTTCAACGTGCCATCCTCGTTGCGCAAGAAAGGGCTTTCATAGCTGCGAATATTCACCCACGAGCCATCTCTATGGCCCATTCGATAATCGATTTCAAGAACCTCTTGATTCGCAGCAGCCGCGATCTTGTTTTGGAAGGCAATAACAGCGGGGAGGTCACCGGGGTGAATGAGAAGCGAGAAGAGTTCTGCACCCATCTCTTTCATCTGGTCAACGGTGTACCCGAGAATCTGATCAAGTCCATTATTAATATAGACATTACTATTGGTATCCATGTCGTACACATAAACTAAAGATGGGGCAGTATTAAGCAAGGCGGAGGTAAACCTACTTTGTTCCGCCAGGGCTTCCTCCGCCAGCTTGCGTTCGTGGATATCGCGAACAATTGCCTGGAGAATTAACTCGCCGTCAATGAAAACACGATTAAGGCTTACCTCGGCATAAAAAGGCGTCCCATCTAAATGGGTGTGGAGCCATTCGAATAACTGGGGTTGTCCTGCAAAGGCGGCTTCAATTTTCCGTAAAGCGGATTGACTGGAAAAACTACCATCAGGCTGTCGTTCTGGCGAAAAATCAACGGGCGAATGACCGATAATTTGCTCTTTCGAACATCTGAATATCTTCTCCGTAATGATGTTACAATCCAGAAAAGTGGTATGGTTCATGGTGAAGATCGCATCGTTGGCAGTGTTAAACAAGGTTTTGAACTTCTTTTCACTTTCCCGCAGCAACCGTTCCGAGTGTTTGCGCCCAATGGCTGTGGTCAATTGCCCGGCGATGCCCTGAATGCGGGAAAGGTCAGATTCGGAAGTAGGTTCTGTGCGAGCCATTTCGAGTAACCCGAAAATTTCTGACTCTGAAATGAGGGGAATCAAGAGCATGGAACAAATCCCCAGAGTTTCATAGACGGGAGAGACAAGGCGTTTGAGTAGTCTGTTCTCCGTAAACTCAGCCATTAAAGCTTTGATTATGTCCGGATCGTTGATAGCTTTAGGAGTGCCCGTCCGCAATGCCTGGGCAAAATGACCAGCACCCGTCATTGGGATTTTCAATGGAATAGACCAGATGCTGGCACCGACCAGATTCTCAATCTGTTTCGCCAAGGGAGAAGGGAATTCTATATGCTGGATATGCATGGACTTTTTGTCCGGGTTGGGGAAGGCAGTGATTGTCCCAATACATTTAAAGCTGCGATGAAGCTCATCCGACATCAGCACAAAGATCTTTTGGAGATCATATCCTTGATTAATGGCGACATTCAGCGCATTGATCAACGCCAGGTCATCCGCGCGTTGGCGCAGCTCTGCCGTGCGCTCATATATTTTATCCTCCAGTATCTGGTTCTGTTTTTTTTGCTGCAAGTGCAGATAACGCGTTTCCAGCAGGTTGCGGATCCGGAGGCTCACTTCGGTTACATCGAAAGGTTTGGTAAGAAAGTCGCGGGCTCCCTCGGCAAGGGAACGTAGTTTGACTTCGGGGGTGATGTCGGCGGTTAGTACGAGAATGGGCAGAAAATCCTCCACGGGGATGCGCATACGTAATTGTTCCATCACTGCGAAACCATCGAGATGCGGCATACGCAAGTCGAGTAAGATCAGGTCGGGTTGGAATTTATCGAAGAGTGCAATCACTTGCCGCGAGTCGGTTGTACTTTTCAGGTCGGTGAAGCCTTCCCGCTCCAGCACGCTTTCGAGCAAGACAATGTTCGACTCTTGATCATCAATGATTAATATCCGAGCGTTTTTTAGTGATGTATTGAGCATATCTTATTCCTCACGGGGGTTAGTTTTGTTTCTCGATTTCCTGCCTGGTACCACCCGTTTCGCGCATGGACTCATCCACCACTTTCAAGAATTCCTTGATGTCGATCGGTTTGGTCAGGTAGGCATGCGCCCCTTGCGCCAGCAAGTCCGCGATACTCTCGGGTAATGCGTTGGCGCTGAGGATGATGACCGGTGTTTTTTGGGTGGCTGGCTCGGTTTTCAACCAGTGCAATACTTCCGAGCCGT
>JBAWYZ010000183.1:0-5282 GCA_037143255.1 Leptolinea sp.
GTATTGAACCTTCAATAAATTTTCATATTGCTGTGGTTCAGGATATCACCGAGCGGAAACAGGCAGAGGAAGCGCTTACTCAAACTCGAGAAAATTATGAAGCATTTTTCAATACTATTGATGAATTATTGTTTGTCTTGGATGAACAGGGAAATATCATTCATTGCAATAAACCTGTGATTGACCGGTTGGGATATTCGATGGAAGAACTCATTGGCCAACCGGTATTAATGGTGCATCCAGTAGAAAGAAGAGAAGAAGCCGGACGTATTGTTGCTGAAATGTTGAGTGGCAAAGCCGATTTTTGTCCGGTTCCAGTCATGACCAAGACAGGAAGCCAAATTCCGGTGGAAACGAGGGTGTCATTTGGCGTTTGGAACAGAGAACGGGTGATATTTGGAGTGACCAAAGATGTTTCGCTAATCAAACTATCTGAGGAAAAGTTCTCCAAAGTGTTTTATCTCAATCCATCAGCCTGTGGGTTGAGCGATTTGGAAACTGGACAATATATCGAAGTTAATGGTGCATTCACTTCCATGTTTGGTTTTTCTAGTGAAGAAGTGATTGGAAGTACTGCTATGGAATTGGGAATGATGCTTCCCGAAACAAGATCAGATATATTGAAAAAAATTGATGCCAATGGAATAATTCGCGATGTTGAAACAACCTTACAGGCGAAAAATGGAGCAAATGTACTGGTTTTGCTTTCAGCGGAAAATATTTATCTGCAGGATAAAAAATATCGTTTTACAGTAGCTGTTGACATCACCGAGCGCAAGCGGGCTGAAGACCGCGCCAGGCAACTTGCTAATGAATTACAGGTTATGTTGGAGACTGTTTCCGCCGGCATTAGTCATATTAATAATCGTAAGGTCGAGTGGGCAAATGCAGCACATGATGAAGTATTCGGCTATGCAAAAGGTGAAACCCAGGGCATGGAGACCGCCGTATTCTATCCAGATCGCGCCAGTTATGATCGGGTTGGGCAAGATTCTTACCAACAATTGGCGCAGGGCAATACTTTTACTACAGAATTACTTATGCGAAAAAAAGACGAGACACTTTTCTGGTGTAGTCTGGCGGGAAGATTGATAAATGTAGCTCAACCCGCTGAAGGCGCTATCTGGATGATTCAAGATATCTCTGAGCGCAAGGCAGCCGAAGAAAAAATCCAAATATTAAACATTGAGTTGGAACACCTGGCGTTAACTGATTACCTGACCAACTTATATAACCGGCGTTATTTTGTGCAGCGCGGTACGGAAGAGTTCAAACGCAGTAATCGAAGCAATCAGCCACTGTCGCTTTTAATGGTAGATATTGACGAGTTCAAAGAACTCAATGATACCTATGGACACGCAGCCGGAGATTTGGCAATCCAGCAGATTGCGGTGGCTTTGAAAACCAGTCTACGGGAAATTGATATTCTTGGTCGGTTGGGCGGTGATGAATTTGCCGTTCTTCTGCCAAATACGCTGCTGGCAGATGCCGCCTTACTGGCAGAACGCATCCGACATTCCATTGCGAACATGGCAATTCAGGCACCGGACGAACTTTTGATAAGCGCTATTACTATCAGTATTGGCGTGGCAGCATTAACAGACGAAATGCTGGGAATAGATGGTCTACTCAAAAATGCCGATAAGGCGATGTACCGCGCGAAGCATAACGGGCGTAACCGCGTGGAGGTGTATTGAGGTAATCAGTAAGCCGCTGCTGGCAGAAAGAACTTCCGACATCGGAAGTAAAACCCGCCAGAATTACAAGTTCCCAAGAGCGGGGAAGCACCGTAGCATCTGAAACATAAAGTTAAGATAAGATGCAATCAAATATTATGGCAGCCTCTTCATCTTGTAGAGGCGCAAATATTGCTTGAATTCTATTCAGGTCTTTACTAAAAAAAACTATATTGGTTCGATGAAGTTGACACTCAGGCCGAAAGGTTGAGGACAGCCGAGAGCCCTCCCTTGTTTTCTGAAAGGTTACCTTGGTTTGTATAGTTATTGGATCCCGTATCTTGTGCCGCTTCTTCGGGATGTGTCAACAAATACTGGGCTTTTTCTTGGTCAGAAACAGTACCATCTTTGTTAGTATCCATCGGGTCGTAGATTTTTATAGAACTGGTTGAACTACTGGTGGATGCTGCTTTTGGTGTTCCTCCACTAGGGTTCCCAGCCGGAGCGCTCCCTTTGGCTTTAGGTGTTGGTTTATTGGAAACTGCGAGAGCAGATTTCATCGGATCGGATGCAGATACGCCACTAATTGCTTGAATAGCCATTCTTGCCTCCTCGGCATTAATAACCGTGCAAATAAATTCTTTGATAATTATACTATCGGAGAGAAAAAAGGTAACTGAATACGCAAAACTGACAAACACATGTCCTTCCGCCATTGGAAGCCTGTGCCCTCCTGAAACTGAAGGGTTTTAGATCCGCTTGTAAAGGCATAATCAAATTTTGGGAATTTGTTCAGGGTATTGATAAAAAGAATAATGGAATACTTGAGGAAGACTTCAATCCATGTCAAGATATATTCATCTATCGAAGGAATTGAACTAGTCCTCTGGGTTTGGGTCATTTGAAACACTCCTTCCGAGTGCAAATTACCCTATATATACCGCTTCTGTGGGGCGGGTGGGACTTGAACCCACAAGACATCTCTGCCGGCGGATTTTAAGTCCGCTGCGTCTGCCAATTCCGCCACCGCCCCATCAATACCCTAATTCTACCTTAACCTTCACAACCGTCAAGCGAATCCAACCCCTTACTATATATCAAAACCTTTATCTCTCCTGCGCCGGAAAAATACCCTTCACCCACTTGGCATAGCGCGAACCCAGATGCACCAGCGGCGAAGCCAGTTCACCCTCCACTTGCCCGTGGCCGATCACCCTGCGCAGCTCGTCCGCCGTGGTGAAGGCCGGCAATAAAACCCCCGCCCCGCCGATCTCGTATAGCGAATGTGCATCCGAACCCACTGTGCCAGGCACGCCGCGTTCTTCAGCAAACGCAAAGGCCTGCATATTCCATTCCGGTTTATAGCAGCGCGCGTTAAACACCTCAATGGCATCCACCAAATCTATTATCTCCAGCAAGTCACGCAGCCGCCAGCCGCGGTGCGGGTCAAAAGGATGTGAAACACTGATAAATGCCCCCTGATCGCGCAAGCGTTTGATAGCTTCCTTCGGTTCCAGGTCGCGCGGCACTTCTTTTGTCACGTAGGCTGCCAGAAATTCGCTGCAGGTCGTCTGCACTTCTTCGCCAACAATAATCAGGTCTGGTGCCAGATCCTTGCAGCGCAATGCACCACGGATGGTGTTATGGTCAGTGATCACCAGGCGGTCAAGACCGCGCTCGCGAGCGGCGGCGATTAATTCCACCGGTTTACTCAAGCTGTCCGGCGAAGCATCAGAATGGCAATGAAAATCAACTTTTAGCGTAGGACTAGACAAATTCACCATCCCCAATAATTAGAATATTTACTAACAATAATTCAGGACTTTATCCGTCTACTTGGACGTATAATCAAATTCAGATTATACCGCACTCCGCCAGGCGCCATACGCGCGTGTTAGAATAGATTGTTCAATAGGAGAATATATGTCCGACCCCAATCCATTAGCAAAGCAATCTTATATCTCGTTGGAAACCTACCGCAAGACCGGTGAGCCAATGCCAACCCCCGTCTGGTTTGCGCAAGATGAAACCACCCACCTGATTTACGTCTGGACGGAAGCTACTTCTGGCAAAGCCAAGCGCATCCGCAACAATCCCTCCGTAAAACTAGCCCCTTCCGATAACCGGGGTAAACCCAAAGGAGACTACCTGCAGGCCACCGCTCAGACCACCCCCGAAGGGTCGCCGGAATACAAAGTCGGCGTAGATTTGATCAACAAGAAATATGGCTTGCTTAAAAAGATTTTTGAATTATTTTCTGGAAATAAAGGAACGCATACCATTATCGTTCTGCAATTGATCGGGTAACCTTCCCACTGTCTCAACGCGCCGATTTAGAGAATCAGGGTATAGGATTGCCGCTTCCCACCTCCAGCCCATCACCCCGGGGGCAGTTTTGCCGGGAGTTTCAGGAGAATAACAATGGAAATTCAAATCACCGCCCCGGCGATCATCCCGGCAGTTGCTGGCGCCTTGCGTGGTGGCCGGCCGGTAGTTGCCTTAGAATCGACCGTCATCACTCACGGCTTGCCCTCGCCAATCAACCTGGAACTGGCACGCAGCATGGAGCAAATTGTATCTGATGAAAATGCCGTCCCCGCCACCATCGCCGTACTAGATGGCCGCCTCCACATCGGTTTAGAACCGGCAGAACTAGAGCGTCTGTCCACTGCCCGCAACACCCACAAAATCAGCGCACGTGATTTCGGCCCTGCGGCCGCCCGTCACTGGGATGGCGGCACAACCGTCGCCGCAACATTAATCGCCGCCCGCAATGCCGGCATCCGCGTATTTGCTACCGGCGGTATTGGCGGTGTGCATCGCGGATCGCACTTTGATATCTCCGCCGATCTGATCGAGCTTGGCCGCAGCCCGGTGATTGTCGTCTGCGCCGGCGCCAAATCGATCCTCGACCTGCCTGCCACGCTGGAAGTGCTAGAAACCCAGGGCGTACCGGTCATCGGGTATGGGGTTGATGAGTTTCCAGCCTTTTATTGCACCACCAGCGGCCTAAAACTGGAATGTCGTGTCGACAATCCCGCAGAAGCCGCCGCTGTCGCGCTTGCCCACTGGCAAACCGGGTTGAAATCCGCCGTGCTGGTCGTCAACCCCCCTCCCCCGGCAGATGCCATCCTCCCCGAAACGGTGGAAGCCTGGATCCAGCGCGCCGAAATTGATGCTCACCTGGACGGTGTTCATGGCAACGCTATCACCCCATATTTGCTTGCCCGCCTGAGTGAAATCAGCGGCAATGCCACCCTGGTATCGAATTTATCCCTATTGCGCAACAACGCCGCTCTGGCCGCCAAAATTGCCTGCGCCTTGTTCCCGGAGAAAATGCTGACGGTATAAGGAGAATCAATCTCTTTTGGAATTTGTCCATTCGCATAAAACACAAACCCAAAAGAGGCATGACAATCTTTAATAAAACAATCCAGTTATCAGACCGAAAATTCAACCGAAATCAAATAAAAGATTGCCGCGGGCGGAACTAAACATCCTCCCTTGCAACGGCATTGGTTTGAAATATTATAGCCACCCAACCTTACGGCATAAACCCCGATGGCGGCGTTCCTGTCACCGTGATGATTAATACATCCGGTACCA
>JBAWYZ010000184.1:0-5241 GCA_037143255.1 Leptolinea sp.
CATGTACTGGATGCCGGATGCGGTTTGGGGCGGGTGACAGTTCCGGCAGCGCAGGCAGTTGGCATGCAGGGTGAAGTTATCGCTATGGATATTCAACCCGCCATGCTGGAGGCGACCCGAAGGCGGGCAAAAGCAGCCGGCTTGAAAAATATTCGATTTATGCTTTCCGGTCTGGGTGAAGAAATGCTGCCCTATGACCGTTTTGACCGTGTCTTTCTCGTAACAGTTCTTGGCGAAATTCCAGATCGATTGAAAGCCTTGAAGGAAATAGCAGCCGCCCTAAAACCTGGTGGAATAATTTCCATTACTGAAATTATTCCTGATCCACATTTTCAGTCTAAACAAACTGTACGCCACTTAGCGCATTTGGCCGGATTAGTGGAGGCAGTCTCATTTGGAAATGCAGTTGTTTATACTATCAATTTCCGAAAGATAAATACTGGAAGTTAGCAGAAATCTCAAGTAGAGCTATAGGCTAAAACTCATGAACCATGAAATAAAAAATGGATAAATACACGATGTCAAGTTAATATATTTTGGAACGACGATCGCTTTTCCCGAAGACTGTCAATTAGGTAGGATAGAAAAATTGCAAATCAGAAAAAAGCCTATTAAGGTCGGGACCTGAATTCTTATTCCCGCCGTGAATCCGGACAGATTATTGCGTTGGTTCTACAAATATCACCCCCCATCCCGGCCTTCCTCCATTTCTGCTTCGACAAGCTCAGCAAACGGCGGAAATGGACTTCGAGGTGACCTTGTTTCTTTTGGATTCTGAATTAGTAAAAATAAACCAAACAGAACCTCATCTAAAACTTTGTTCTTTGGTGATTTTGGTAGAGGCACAGCGGGGAGCTGGGTGGCAATCCCTGAAAACCACATTCAGAATCGTTACCATTAACTTGTTTATCGACCTTAAAAGCCAATTTCCAATTCCACACATCTTCTGATATAATACTCACAGATTGAATATCCTTAGGTTGAATATGGCCTCTCGTTCAAACTCATCTCTTCAGGTGGAAAGCATCCTTCTCGGGTTACTATCCAAAGCCCCGCTGCATGGATATGACCTGTACAAATCCCTGCGTCAACCCGGCGGATTATCTCTGGTCTGGCGAATAAATCAGAGTAATTTATATGCCATTCTGGATAAATTGGAAAAGGATGGGTATCTGACCTCCGAGTACATCATCGTCGATAACAGCCATCCACGCAAAGACTTCCGTATAACTGCCAAAGGGATCGATTGCTTTCAACAATGGATGCGAGAGCCTGTTCAAACCGGTCGGGAAATGCGCCAGATATTCATGGCAAAACTCTATTTCGCCCTCAAAGATGATCTGACAACCGCAGAGCAACTTGTGGATGCCCAATATCTGTTGGGCATCCAATGGAAAAATGATATCCAATCTAACCTGGATGAATTGTTGCCGGAGCAGGAGTATGAACGCCTGGTTTTCCAGTCCCGCATCTTCCAGGTGTCTGCCTGGCTTCAACTACTGGATACATGCAAGGGGGTGATTTGATCAAAGCGCCGTAGCCTCACAGGAAATTCATGGTCAACGCAAGCTAACAAAGAGGATTAATTTTAATAACTTAAGGAGACATCGTAATGAAAAAAAGCTTATTAATTGTTCTGGGTTTAGTTTTGATTATCTTAACAGCCTGTTCTGTCCAACCGGCACCTGCAGCTAACAATAATGCCAAACCGACACCAAGTGGTGCCTATACTGTCACGGATGCACTGGGGAGAGAGGTCAAGTTCGCCAGCGTTCCCGAGCGTATTGTTGTAGCGGGTAAAGCGGTATTCATGCTTTCAGACGCCATTTATTTGTTTCCTGAGTCTGGAAAGCGGATTATTGCGATCGCCGACCGTTCACAAAGTGCGGCAGATTTTTTACCTGTGATTGATTCGAAATTTGCTGAAAAAATAGCCCTCGCAAGTGAAGCCGGGGCAGAACAAATTGCCCCGCTCAAACCCGACCTGGTGATACTAAAGAGTTTTACGCGAGAAAAACTAGGGAAACCGATTGAAGAACTGGGGATACCGGTCATCTACTTGGATTTAGAAACGCCTGAACAGTATGAACGTGACCTGAAAACGCTGGGCGCCGTTTTGCAAAACCCCGCCCGGGCGGATGCTTTAATTAATGAATATCAAAGTCTGGCCAAAGCAACCGCAGAGATCAGTAAGAAAATTACAGATGATAAGAAACCAAAAGTTCTTATGCTGTATTTCAACGAAAAAGACGGGGCAATTTCCTTAAATATCCCTCCTGCCTCCTGGATTCAAACGACTCTTGTTAAACTGGCCGGGGGGAATCCGGTCTGGGTGGAAGCCAATACAGGGTCAGGCTGGACCAAGGTAAATTTTGAGCAGATTGCAGCCTGGGACGCCGATCAAATTTATGTGATTACTTATAGCGCGGATTTGAACAAAGCCATGGGTGTGATCAAAGCCGATCCCCAGTGGCAAGCCTTACGCGCTATGAAAAATGGCAAGGTGTACGGTTTCCCGACTGATTATTACTCCTACGATCAGCCAGATACGCGCTGGTATATGGGGTTATCCTGGCTGGCAGCAAAAATCAACCCGGAACTGTATCCGAATTTCAAAATGGAAGATACAATCATTAAGTTCTATAAGCTGATGTACAACCTGGATGAAACTGTTGTTAAAGAAAAGATTCTTCCGTCCATGAAGGGCGATTGGAAGTGAGCAAATCGGCAATCAGATATCATTCCGGCAGTAAGGAGCTTGTGCTGCTGCTGGTTTTACTTGTACTGACTGCCGGAATTTCACTCTTAGTCGGTAGATATCCATCGGTGAAAATTCTCTCCCCGGCAGAAATTGCCGGGGATGAATTGGCCTACCGGTTGGTGATGAACCTGCGGCTGCCGCGCATTTTGACAGCCATTTTTTTGGGTATGTCGCTTTCCGCCGCCGGACTTGTTTTTCAGATGATTTTTGGCAATCCGCTGGTTGAACCCGGTTTTCTGGGGGTATCGCAGGGGGCATCATTTGGCGCTGCTTTTGCCATTATCTTTTTAAGCAATAAGACCGTAACAATTCAAGCATCCGCCACTCTGTTTGCGATTGCAGGACTGGGTCTATCGTATATGCTGGCTCATCGCCTGCGCTATGGAGGCTGGGTTCTACGCCTGGTTTTAGCCGGCATTGCCGTCTCGGCGCTATTCTCATCGGGGGTGGGATTGCTGAAATACATGGCTGATCCCCTCAGCCAACTGCCTGAAATCACATTTTGGCTACTGGGTGGTCTGTCCAGCCTCACCTGGGGACAATTTCTCAGCATCTTTCCGGTGGTAAGTCTTAGCTTGATCGTGTTACTGCTTTTACGATGGCGGCTAAACCTGCTCTCACTGAGTGACGCAGCCGCCTATTCCATGGGGATATCACCCAAATTGGAGCGGGGAATACTTCTGGGAGCCGGGGTGCTGGCAACAGCCGCCGTGATATCTGTCAGCGGGATGGTCGGCTGGGTAGGGTTGATCGTTCCTCACCTGGCCAGAAGGATATTTGGCGCCGATGCCCGCATGACATTACCGGCATCAATGTTGATTGGAGGAATTTTCACCCTGTTATGCGATGACATGGCCCGCATCCTGTTACCGGGGGAAATTCCGCTTGGTGTAGTCACCTCGCTGCTAGGTGCAATCAGCTTCATTATTTTACTTTCCTTGCCCAATTTCAGGATTCAAAGATGAGCAAAGCCATCCTTTCCCTGGAAAACATCACCTTTCGGTATAACGGTAACCATAAAGAAGCACTGACTGGTTTGAACCTTGAAATTATCGAAGGGTCGGTGACGGCTATTCTGGGCTCAAACGGCGCCGGGAAATCCACTTTATTGCATATCATATTAGGGTGGCTGAAACCAGCAGAAGGCAAAATCGAACTTCAAGGCCGAGCATTGCATTCTTATTCCCGCCGGGAAGCCGGGCAAATTATTGCGTTGGTTCCTCAAATAGAACATATGCCATTCGACTATACCGTTTTGGAATATGTTCTTCTGGGGAGAACACCTTTCTTGAATGCTTTGGAAACCCCCGGTGAAAAGGATATGGAGGTTGCTTTCTCGGCGCTGAAAACCGCTGGTCTGCAAGAATTGACCTACCGGTTTCTAACTTCTTTAAGCGGGGGAGAGCGTCAGTTAGTATTACTCGCCAGGGCGTTAACCCAGCAACCTAAAATGATTTTGCTGGATGAACCCACTGCTCATCTGGATTTGGCGAACAAAGCGCGATTAATGGAAATCATTCGCCGTTTGAATGCCGGGGGTTCTACCATCATCTTTACAACGCATGAACCGGAGGCTGCCATCGCGGTTGCCAGCGATATCATCTTGATTCGAGCCGGTCATATTTTGACCAACGGCTCCAGTGATGAGGTATTAACTTCGGAGAATTTGACAGCGGCATACGGCTCGCCTGTCCGGGTTGTTCACGTAGATGGTCACCGGGTAGCCTTATGGACTTGAATTTCTCCGACCTGCAAAACATGGGGAGTAAGATCATAATTCTCACCGGTACCCGCGGAAGGGGGAAAACTGCAGCCTGTCAGAAATGGGTGCAGCAGGCTGGGATGATTGGTTGGAATGTTTCCGGTTTACTTTGCCCGGCGGTGTTTGAAAATGGCGCAAAAACCGGAATTATTGTGAAGAACCTAGCGACCGGAGAATCCCGCCATTTGGCAGGGTTGGTAGATGGAACGGTTGGTGAAGTGGCAACCGACCACTGGAATTTTGATCCGGAAGTACTCAAATGGGGAAGTCAAGTATTAGGTGAAATTCGGGAATGTGATCTGCTAATAGTTGATGAACTAGGGCCGCTGGAGTTTTACCGGCGGCAGGGTTGGGTGGAAGCCTTCGATGTGCTGGGCGGGGGCGTCTACCGGCTGGCGGTTGTCGTTATTCGGCCTGAATTATTAGATGAAGCCAGAATAATTTGGCCAGGGGCATCCGTTTGCTCTTTGGATGAGCTGTAACTAGTAGATATTTGACAAATGCCTTCTCCCAAATTCCAAAGTGACGAGTTACTGTCGTCCATGGATGCATAAAAATGGACATTCTCTTTGTCAGCTTCAGATTAATCGCTGTCTTTGCCATCTTGTTTCTGCGAATCACACTTGGCAGTGATGAGGTCACTAATAATAGGCAGGGACAAATTATAGTAGGGTGGGATCGCTTGCCTGCCCCATTCTTTTTGGGGTGATCCCTACAC
>JBAWYZ010000185.1:0-5182 GCA_037143255.1 Leptolinea sp.
ACTGTCTGCTTCCGCCTACATAATATTTTCCGCTGCTGAACTTGTCAACAAACCGGTGCCTGACCGAAGGTGTCGAAGCCGCACACAGCCTCACCTGCGCTGCACAAAACGCAGTGCGGTGCAAGTGTTGACAGGTAACGGGCTCAGGCATCGAGATCGGGTCAGCCTGCAAGGGTTTTTGATTATTTCACCGCCGGCAGTACCGGCCATTGACATTGGTCAGTCACAACGGGCCACAAAGCAACATTTTCCGGTGCGGTACACCATATTCCATCTTGGATTAATTCACTGTATACTTTATGATATACAGTATCGGCACAGCAAGATTTTCTATATCCAAAAAGGAGATGTTATGAATATTGAAATTTTATATCGTCCTTCGTACTCACTGGCGGTGGTGAAACTGGCTCCCAATGAGAAGATCAGGGTGGATTCCGGCGCCATGGTCAGCATGTCGCAGGGAATCACAATCGAAACCAAAGCCGCCGGCGGCTTTTTGAAATCACTTACCCGGTCTGTATTAGGTGGAGAGAGTTTCTTTCAGAACTTTTTTCAAGCATCCGCTCAGGGTGGTGAAATTACCCTCGCACCTGACCTGCCAGGCGATCAGATTGAAATCAATCTAGTGGGCGAAAGACTAATGATCCAATCCGGTTCATATCTTGCCTCAGAAATCGGCATTGAATTGGATGCAAAAATTAGCATGAAAGCTTTCATGTCTGCCGAAGGAATATCGATGCTGGAAGCGGCAGGAACAGGGAAAGTGCTGCTTTCATCTTATGGCGCCATTTTTGACAAAACGTTGGCTGCCGGGGAAAAATATACGGTAGACTCAACCCATCTAGTGGCGTTTGACGCCAGTGTTCAAGTTGAACCCCGCACTGTCGGCGGGATTAAATCCACCATGTTAAGCGGGGAAGGATTGGTGGTAGATTTGACTGGCCCTGGTCGGTTGTGGATTCAAACCCGGTCGCCTAAGGCCTTCATCAACTGGATTATCCCGCAACTGCCAACCAGAAACAGCAGCAGTTAATCTTATACGTTAAAATATGAATTATGGAGAATGACAAAATGGAAACAGAAGAAAAGGGCAGTCGATTTGAAACCGTAATTGCAATATTAATAGCGATCGTTGCGGTGCTTGGCGCAGTTGTCGCGTGGCGGTCATCAGTTATGGATGATGGCGCCGGAGATGCCGATTATGCCGGATTGCGAGCGGCAGTCAATGCAGAAGAAACACGCGCCATAAATTATGTAAATGCCTACGAGTCATACGGTAATTACGTTTCGTACTGGCGTAATAATCGACAGGCAAAATTATTGAGCGAAGAAATTCTGGCTGCCGACAAAGAGAATTCAGATTCTCTCATTGGCCAGATGAAAATATCTAATGATCTGGCAGATGCCAATCGAAATATGTTTGAAACCCGATTTCTGAATAGGGATGGTTCTTATAATGTGCAGCGTCAAATGGGTGAAATGTGGGCGGATGCTGCTAAAGAAAAAGACCTGGAATATGAATCGCAGTTTACAGATGCGGAAAAACTGCGGCTAAAAACCAACCAGTTTCTTTTAGCCATGATGATATTAGGTTTATCGCTGGTTTTTTATTCATTAGTCGAATCTATGTCAGGCCGCTGGAAGTACTTTCTAGTTGGGCTGGGATCTGTTTTCGCCATTGCCGGTATAGTTTTTGCGGTGATGATTGAATTGGGGAAACTTTAAGTGGAGGGAACTATGGAAAATAAAACATCTAATAATCTTTTTGGAATGGATAGAGACCAGTTCAATAGAATCGTTGCCGTTTGTATTGCAGTGGTCACCTTGATTGCAACGGTAATGGCTTATTTGCAAGGCGATGCATCTGCCCGCGACGATCGCGCAAACCGGGATAGTAAGCGGTATTCAATCGAAGCGTTCGGCAGGCAGGTAAGTGGTGATGCGCGCGTAAATTTTGATTTCAATACGGCTTATCAAGCCTATTATGAAATGTCATTGTTATCTGCTTCCGCAGAGAGCCGGGATGATATTCCGGCTGCAAAGCGCTACCAAACAATGATGAATGAAACCCGACAATTGAGTCCCATGCTGAATTCGCCGTATTTCACTCAAGATTCAAATGCAGAACCTAACATCGCCAGGTATGAAGCAGATACCTATTTGGTTGATATTACCCGTCTGCGCGAGAATTTTCTGGCAGCATCGGCAGTGAAGGAAGGCTGGGACTATAAAGCTAATACCTACATTTTGCTGCTAACCATGCTGGCTGTAGCGCTTTTTCTGTTTGGCCTTTCTTCAACTATATCTGGACCGCTTACCCGTTGGATTTTTTCCGGAGGCGGTGCAGCAATCACGCTGGTGACGGTCATCTGGGCAGCTCAACTGTATGCCAAACCCGTTTTTGATTTGCGGCAACAGGGTAACGCAATTGAAGACTACGCTCAAGGGGTTGGAATGGCTCACCAATCCAAGCATGTAGAAGCGCAGGCCTCGTTTGACAAGGCCGTGCAGGCCTATCCGCAATACACCAATGCCTTATATCAACGCGGATTATCTGCTTATTCGTTGGGAGAAAACGCAAAAGCCATTGCCGATTATGAGGCCGCGCGCAAAGCCGGTGATTCAAGCGGCAATCTAGCCGGCGAATTAGCTTACGTTTATTATCTGGAAGGCCGGTTCGCGGATGCTATTCAGATGAATCAAGTTGCACTAAAAGCTAGCCCGGGGGAATTATGGGTGCAGTTTGACCTGGCTCTCAGCAATTTGGCTGCTGGAGATTTGGACCAATCCAAGGCCGAATATTCGCGTGGAATGGAAATGGTCACCAAACAGGTTGCCGATGCGAAATCTGCCGGTAAGGAACCCCCTTCCAATCTCTGGTGGGGCATGTTAGATGCTGCGGACTCATTGGAAGCGCTTGTTACCGGTTTGGATGACCCATCAAGCAAACCAGCAGCGGATAAATTGGCCAGCCCTGAAAAAATTCAGACTGAAGCTCCAGCCTTGATAACTTCATTGAAGAGTCTCGCGCTGTCTTTAGAATACACTGGATTACCGCCGAAAGAGCCATTGCTAGCTCAAATCACCCCCTTGCAATTTGTGGAGCCAGAGAAAGATGAAGCGGGCGTGATAACTGGTTATGCTGAACCGTCAGAAGTATTTGCGGCCGGAATCGATGAATTTGCCGTCAAGTTTGATTATTCCGGAATGAAAGACGGACAGGATGTTATCTTTAAGCTATATATCAATGGAGCTGAAGACCCTTCCTGGCGGATTTTGGAAGCATGGTCGTTAGGCGAATCGGGGTCTGCAGAAATCCCGGTCAGTTATGCTTATAGTGACACTTTTACTTTCCAACCCGGCGAGTACACCGTTGAACTATATGTGAATTATCAACTGGCAAAACGGGGCTCGTTTACTGTAAGCGATTAGCCATTTCCCCGAAATAAGACCATATTGGAATTAAAGGGAATAGTTCAATCAATTGCTGGTTCACTGGTAATGAAAAGACGCGCTGGCGGGCGCGTCTTTTCATTGAGGATTATACGAGATTCAATTGAGGAGATCTCGGAATACCTATGGTTATGGGATGCGCAACATCTTTCCAGCGGTGATTGTATAGGGTTCAGGTAGTTCATTAGCTTCAACGATTTCACCTGGATCTACATCTCCGTAAAGGCAGGCAATGGTGTTGAGTGTCTCCCCGGCTGCCACTTGGTGCATGACCGGATGTTCGCGGATATAACGGTGCCCGAAACGGCTTTCCGGCCATTCACCGGTCTGAGGAATTTTCAATACAAAGCCCACATCCGGTTTTGATTCGAGGGAAAGGCCGCTGGCGCTGAGAAGATCAATCGGGTTGACGTTGTAACGCCGGGCAATGCAGAAAGCCCATTCGCCTTTGTTTAGCGAATAGGTTTCCGGGCGGTGCATATCGGGGGTAGGTGCAACTTCCTCATTGGTTGTCACGGCGCTGCTGGATGAGCTCTCTGCTACCTGCACATCAGCCCCACCGTTTCCCACTGCCGCCGGAGCTTCAACAGCCTGGCGGGCAGCAACGGCCATTGCCGGAGCCTCTTCAGCAAACAATGACAGAACGGCCGGGGTCGGCTTGATGACCGATGCTTTGGAAGCCTTCATTTGACACCCACTGGACAGAATCAGTATTAGAATTGACAGTATGGAAAGGGCGGTAAGATATTTTATTTTCATTTGGAATGCTCCTTCCGGCATCACAGGCAGTAATCGCTGCCAAAACAAATCCCTTCTGGGGATGGTGCTTCTTGTGGTGCAAGAAGTGCGCCAAACAACATTACCCTTACGCTGTTTCAAAGAAAGGTCAATATGAATATTTATTTTTCTTGCTCCATTTCGGCTGGGCGGAACGATCAACCGGTTTATCAGTCTCTGGTGGACGCGTTGTTAAAGGATGGACACCTTGTGCCGACCGCCCATTTTTCGGATGCGAATATTCTGGCGCTGGAAACGGTGATGACTGCGGATGTTGTTTTTCAGCGGGATGTGAATTGGGTTAAAGGATGTGACGCTCTGGTGGCGGAAGTTTCCACACCATCGCATGGGGTGGGGTATGAGATAGCCCTGGCAGAATCCTTAGGAAAGCCGATATTTTGCTGTTATGCAAATGGAAAACGAGTTTCCAAAATGGTATTAGGAAACCCGTACCCGCGCTATAGGGCGATTGGATATCAGTCTTCAGAAGAGGCTGTACGTCACATGCGAGAGTTCCTGAAGAATATTCCGGGAGAGTGATGGTTATCAGCAGATAACGTGACATTCGACAGTAGTCAAATTTCGAATGTCAGGATAAGATTCAGGTAGTTCGGCTCGCCGAATGATATAGAAGACCACATCGCAGTCTCCTCCTTTGGCGAAAGTCTCCGCCGGGTTCCTTGATCATCCTCGGCGGAGACTGCTTTTAAGAAGTATGGATCGGTTTCACATTTTGTTATATTCAAAACTGTGGAGCTTAATTATGATAGCTGCGCCTTATCAACCCAATTTGGCACACTAATGAATGGGGATAATTGATTTTGGATATATAAAGATAGGTTGCATTGCTACAAATCTTATTCTTGGCAAATGATATTTGTGATATACTATTATCGGTTTGCGAAAGCAAAGACACTCATCCTCACGCTTCTGGACTGACCCCGCGTGCCGT
>JBAWYZ010000186.1:0-5100 GCA_037143255.1 Leptolinea sp.
AACGGGACGAAAGGGGGAGAAAATACTTTCCACCCTTCGGTAGTAATGCAATTGACTAGTATAACAAAAGCATTTTATTAATGCAAGTGTTTTTTGAAAACTGGGCGTTTTGGATTTTCTTGGAGGCTTTGAGATATTAGGTGAGTCTGTAGGTGAGTGAGTCATAATTCTGCATAATCCGTCGTCAATCCTTACATCTGCGCTTTGATCTTCGCTGCCGTCTCTTCAAATGCCGCTAGTTTTGCACGTTCTTTATCCACCAGAGTCACCGGCGCTTTGGCAGTAAAATCACTGGCCAGCAAACCTTTCAACCGGACTATGTGACTCTCGGCCTCTGCCAGTTCTTTCTCCATGCGGGCACGTTCAACATCCGCATCCACCAACCCTGCCAGCGGCAGGTACACTTCCACGCCAGAAACTATAAGCGCCAGCGACCCTTCCGGTGCAGCCGGCAAGGCAGAAGTTAGAACCAGTTGACTCTCATCTAAATATCCAAGGGCGGCCAGCGACTTGCGCTGATCTTCGAATACCGGCAAGTAATCGCCGGTGGCAATTGTTGCTGGGATGCGTTTACCAGGAGTAACCTTCTTTTCCGTCCGCAAATTACGAATGGCACGAACAACTTCCTGCACGCGGACAAAATCAGCGATCTTGCCTTCCTCCCAGTCCTCCACCGGCTGAGCAACCGGCCAGTGGGCGGCGATCAGGGCATCTTCCCAGCCGCCTTTGGGAGCGGCATCCGGCAGGTTGTTGATGGCAGCCGTCTTCAAATGACCCCACAATTCTTCGGTCACAAATGGTGTAAACGGATGTAATAACCGCAACACAGCATCCAATACCTTAACCAGCGTAACCGCAGTGGCATGTGCCCGGTCTCCGCCGGTTGCCATTTGAAGTTTGGCGATTTCCACATACCAGTCCGCGAAATCGCTCCACAGGAATTCGTATATCTGCCGGCCGGCTTCACCGTATTGATAGGTCTCAAACAGGCGATCCACGGTGCGGATCAACTCTTGCAGCCGCGCCCAGACCCACGAATCCGCCAGTGTCCACTCTATCTTTCCAACAGTCGTTTTTGGTGCATCTTCCACGATGCCGACAATGAAGCGCCCGACATTCCAGATTTTGTTGGCAAAGTTCCGGTTGGCCTCCACTTTTTTCAGACTCAGGTTGGCGTCATTGCCAGGTGTAGAGCCAACCAACAGAGTAAAGCGCAGGGCATCTGTGCCCATTTCGTTCATCACGCCCAATGGGTCAATCACATTGCCCTTGGACTTGCTCATCTTTTGGCCATGCTCATCCCGGATGAGACCATGCAAGTAAACGGTGTGGAAGGGCGGCTTGCCGGTGAATTCGATGCCCATCATAATCATGCGTGCCACCCAGAAGAAGAGGATGTCATAGCCGGTTTCCAACACAGAGGTCGGGTAGAAGTAATCCAGGTCGGGGTTTTTCTCTGGCCAACCCAGGGTGCTGAAAGGCCACAATCCGCTGGAAAACCAGGTATCCAGTACATCCGAATCTTGTTCCAGGCTGGCGCTACCGCATTTCGGGCATAGTGTCGGGTCTTCGCGGGTGCAGATCATTTCGCCGCATTTTTGGCAATACCACACCGGAATGCGGTGTCCCCACCACAACTGGCGGCTGATGCACCAATCTTCGATGTTTTCCAACCAGTTGTAGTACACCTTGGTGAAACGCTCCGGCACAATTTTGATACTGCCATCGCGTACAGCTTCCAGCGCCGGCTCGGCCAGTGGTTTGATTTTCACAAACCACTGAGTAGAGACCATAGGTTCCACAATTTCACCACCGCGTTGCGAACGGGGCACCTTGATTAAATACGCTTCTTCCTTGATTACCAGACCGGCGTCTTTCATATCCGCCCAGAGTTTCTTGCGGCAGGCGAATCGCTCCAAGCCCTGATATGCTCCGCCATTTTGATTGACATTGGCGGATGTATCTAGCATGGAGATAAATTCCAGATTGTGTTTCTTTCCGAGTGCATAATCATTCGGGTCATGAGCCGGGGTAACTTTCAAAGCCCCGGTACCAAACTCGCGGGTAACGTATTCATCCGCTATCACCGGAATTTCTCGTCCTAATATTGGGACGATCACCTTGCGGCCGACAAACTTCTGGTAACGCTCATCTTCCGGGTGGACGGCCACAGCGCTATCGCCCAGAATTGTCTCTGGTCGGGTGGTCGCCACCGGAATGTACTCACCGCTGCCATCTGCAAGCATATATTTGAAAAAGTATAATGTTCCGTTCTCTTCAGAGTATTCCACTTCCAAGTCCGATACGGCGGTTTTCAGCCCTGGCGACCAGTTGATCATTCGAGGACCTCGGTAGATCAATCCCTTTTCATATAGACGTACAAAGGCTTCGCGCACCGATTTTGACAGACCTTCATCCAGTGTGAAACGAACGCGCTCCCAATCGCACGAAGCGCCAAGTCGGCGGATCTGGTTGAAAATCATGCCACCGTATTTTTCTTTCCATTGCCAGGTGCGACGCAAGAACTCCTCACGTCCTACCTGCTCACGGGAGGTCCCCTCTTTTATCAACATTTTTTCAACCTGTAACTGCGTGGCTATGCCGGCATGGTCACTGCCAGGTACCCACAAGGCTGAAAACCCATTCATGCGCGCATGACGGATCATCAGGTCTTCCATGGAAACAAACATGGCATGCCCCAGGTGCAGTTCACCGGTTACATTGGGTGGAGGGATGGAAATGACAAATGGCTTCCTGGTTGGGTCGAATTTTGGCGATTTTGGATCGCTGACCGGTTTGAAATATCCGTTCTTCTCCCACCATTCATATAACTTCTTCTCGGTTGCGGCAAAATCGTATGCCTTGGGTAAAGTTGGCTCGCTCACTGATAATTCCTCCGACGATTAAATACGATTACGTAAAATTTGAATTTCCATTGGGTTCATCTTTAAATGAATTGCTCTGGTGGAACCGGCACGTTCCATTCCATCCTCAGTTTGAACGATCGTTTTGGATTTCGACTTTTCGACAACCTGGACTTCTGCCTTGGATTCGTGATTGCAATACAGCAAATCAAATATTTTAGCCCTGGCATTCAGGTCATAATCTACCAGAATATCCCCTTCCCACAAAGTGGAAACGCTGGTGTTCGCGACAATCACAACTTCTTCATCAGAAAGCAGGCGCGAATATGCCAGAATTCCTTCTACCGTCTTCGAAATTCCAAAATGGAACCCATCACCAGACACAGGCCGAAAGTACTGGCGGCCATATCTTAAGGCAGTCTGGCTGGCCCGTACCGCTGCAATCTTGCGCGTTACCTGGTAAAACGGATGAGCCTCATCAAAGGCGTACTCTTTTCCCCACAGGGCTTCGCGAACCTCTTCCACTTGTTTTCCACTACCGCTTAACCCTTGTTCTGTTCCGTAATACAGACAAGGAATTCCCAACATGGTGAACAGACAGCCGATGCCAATCGCCATTTGATCATCAAATTTATGCGGGTTTTGCGGATCAGCAAAAAAGAAACGGTGATATTGATCGTGATTATCCAAGAAAGTTACAAAGGTTTTGCTAGCCTCACCATGCATGCTGGTGAAACTGCGCTGATTTGAATGGCGGTGCGCGTACATCTCGGATAATTTGGTTGGCGGCAATTGCCCTTTGTCCACATCCGGCAGGTGGAATAACAGTGGGAAGTCTAGCGTAGCATTTACCCCAACTAAATTCTTTGGGCCGGATGAATTGCCGCCAGCTTTCCTGGTAGACACATCTTCGCTCTCATACACTTCGCCAAAATTGAAGAAATTCTTCTTGCCGATTGAAAGCGCAAACTCTCGAATATCGTTCCCGAAACTCATAGCAAATTCCAGTTCCAGATATTTCAATGTATCAATTCGGAATCCATCTGGGTCAAAACGTGCCATAAGGTACTGGTATGCCCTGGTTAAAGTCTCTCGAACCGGGTAGATTTCCCCGCGAATCGGGTCCTTTTCTTTGTAATCCGTAATCAGTTCCTTTAAGGAAACGAAATCTCCGCTTGATTCATCCCCCTGACCGCGGCGGCGGAAATAGGCATTGTTGCGGAGTTCTACCGGCAGGATGGCAGCATCGCAATGGGCATCTTTTGGCGGCTCCGGCCAGTCAGACCGTGGACTGCCATCTACATCGCGCCAGGCAATTCGGTAAGGGTCACGCACCCAGGGAGCAGTTGACCCAAACCCGGTATATTCAAAAACATCCCCTGTATGGTTTAAAACAATATCGAAAATGACATAAATCCCGCGTGCATGAGCCTCCTCCACCAGCCTTTCCAGTTCTTTCTCCACAAAATACGGATCGAGGCGGGCTTTAGCCGGATCAGAACTAAAGCGGGGATCAATAGCCAGGAAATTCTGAATTCCGTACCCGTGATAACTGTATGGATTGTAGGTGCAATTCTTCAGAACAGGCGAGAGCCACAGGGCGCGAAAACCGAGGCGCTGAATATAATCCAAGCGCTGTCGAATTCCTTCGAACGTTCCGCCCTGAAAACCGTCATAAGGTTCATTCCAGGGAGCGCTATGCGGCAAAGCAACCGGATTATTGAACCGGTCAATCAACACAAAATAGATCGGCAAGTCGCGCCAATCATCTGGCGAAGGAAACGGCTTGCGAATGGTTACCTTTTGGCCATCAACCTCAACAGTTACCTGGTGGGGTTTTCGGGCCTGGTTCAGGCAAATCTGTATCAGCGGATCATTTACACTGGTGATCATAACTTTCTCTTCCCTGACTCCGCCAAGGGGACGAAACGGGCAACAAAACCCTTTCTTTCCCAACCGCCACCCAGTTAGCAGGAGAACGAAAGGGATAAGATATTGGGTTGAGTAATATCAGATTAACCGTGCCGGGTTGCTCACTTTAATCTGGCGATCAAACCGGTGGATATTCCAATGGCGCAATAATGAACCTTCCGTGTGATACCGGATAATTTATGGTTGATTATACAAAGAAGATAAAGTTACGTCAAACTTCTGCTTTATTCTAATAGAAAAAATTGATTTAGGTGATAGAATCGGTACGTGCCGGGGACGCCGACCCCGGCACGTACATAAGGAG
>JBAWYZ010000187.1:0-5097 GCA_037143255.1 Leptolinea sp.
CTTCCCAATTATCTGAACAACCGATGATTGCACATATTGCTATCACCAATATGTTGCTGAGTTTATGTAGCTTTGTCCTCTCTATTCGCGGGTCTTCTAGATCACTAAAATGATATCCGATTATTGCTGAAATTTCACTTTCCATATTTGTTCCTCTTGGTCTGTTTTCCTTTGAGGATAACCCATTTCCCCCTTTGTGTCAAAATTTAGATGCGTTCACCCTGGAAAAATCGGAAAACATGGTTGACTTGTAACGACAATATGCTATAATATCTATAGAGCGGTATCGTAAAACCTGGTGACTTTGGCCACTCGTAGAGTGACCTAGCTGCTTCTGAGATGAAGCGGGAGAGACTGAAATCGGAGCCCAGGGTGAGCCGCTTGCTTGAAATTCCCCCGCACAGGGGGATTTTGTTTGCCTAATCATTCTTCCAATCTCTATCTGTAATCGACTCTTCTACGACTATCTTTGGTTGAATGATATCGTAGAAACGGGAATTGCTACGTTCATATTTTTGAAAGAACGCCCAGGCGATGACGTCCACAGCTTGTAGTTCCTTGCAAACAGTCGAATCGACCTGTCGGATCAATACCATTTTTTGCGGTAGAATTTCAATGCTCGTCCGAATACTTTTTTCGAGCAAATAACGCAGGCTTTCTTTTGTATAACGCTTATCAAGGTTGATTTCCAACCTGGGGAAACGCTCCACGAGATGATAAACCGTACGTGCGACTGTCCAGCGGTAGATATCTTCTGCATCCTGAGGCAATTTCTTGATAATATTTTGGTTAACAATCACAGCTACAATTGATATATCTAACTGAGATAATTCCTGGAGTAGCCGCAAAATTGCAGTATCTTTAAAATTAGCCGCTTTGATTTCACATTTGGTCAGACTCTTTCCGAATTTTTTCAGTGCTCGGCGAACTGTGAGTTGTATTTCCCTGGGGTGATTGGAAGCCAAAGCTGCTACGACCAAAAAATTACTTCCTGTGGTAGTTCCTACCGTTCCCGATTCGTCCAGATAAGCGTGCCATAGTGATTCCATGATGTTCCCTGATCAAAGGTTAAAAACATATCCGTGGGTGCTATAACCCTTCGTTTGTAATTGCTAAGGCTTGACTACCAGCAGCGCAAACACCTCTTTTATCTGGGCGAGGATATGATTCACTACCTCGGATTTTTCGACGCCGGTTTTGAGAAAAATGGGCACATACAGTGCATCATCATAACGAAACAGGCGGGGAGGTTGTTCGCTTTCCAAGCTGGCTAAATGTTTTTTTACCTGCGGGTCATAATTCCATGTCGCTGAACGAATGCCTAACCAAATGGGGGTGGCTCGATATTTACTCCACAGCTCGGCGTTGAACTCTAGGGATACCGCCTGTTGGTGCATTTTCATATAGCGGATGTAACCACTGCGCGTACCAGTAGCTTTATATCCTCGGACGCTTGCAAACTTCTCTGCAACCAGTTTTTCCGTAGCTTCATCCACAAGATCGCAGTATTGGATGTAGCGGCGGCTGACGTTGGATGTAAGCTCTTCGGATTGGAGTGGTAAGAACGCGGTTTCATCCATCTGGCTGCACAAGCCCTGAAGCTGGACGATATTCCCGGACATCTCGATTTCATGGTGTGTGATCAAGGCATGCTGCATCGTATCCAGGATGACTCTCCAGCTTAGCAGCATGAGAAAGCAGGCTGGCTGGATTCTGGCGACTTGAATTTCGGGATTCTCGGCAGGTTGGTTCTCCAATTGAATCCATGCCAGGGTGCAGCGCCGCTGAAGCTCGGGCCAGAGGGTGGCAAATTGACTGGAGGGGGCAATGAAGACCAACGCCGTTCCGTTTGATTTTATCAGGCGCTGCAAATAGGTTACCGGTTGGTGATCGGTCAAACCAGCCCAAAACTTTGCTTCTCCCAGGAAGATACCTATTCCATTTTCATCTTTACCAACCAGATCTGGAATGGACGGATCCTGCTCGTTGTGATCCTGGCTATCAAATTTGAGGTTGGATGGCAGGGGTACATGGGCATGGTTAAACAGGCTCGCGAAGGATTCCCGCCCGACCTGCGAGCGGTTGAGGACGAAGCTGAGTCCCTCGGTTGCCAGGTTCTCGGGGCTGCTGCTAAATCGGTAGGCTAGGTGACCGAAAAGTGATTCTTTCATAAAATCCTCTATAAAATCAATCTCTCTAAAATTATAACATTTACATGATTACCGTGCAAGAATGTAATAATGAAAATTGCTGAGATCTATATCTTGAATGCCTCTTTGATATGTCGTGGGGAAGACACATCCGCTAACGATTTGTTTCTTACGAAAGATTGTGGAAAGGAAACTATTTAAGTTATAATCATTAGATAAGGAAAGGAGTGCTATGGAAAAGACAATTTCTATGTCGGTTCCGGAGACCTGGGTCCACGGGCTGGAATGGGATCAAGCTGCTGTGATTCAAGAGGTCTTCAGGTTGGGTGTTCAACAATATAAAATGATCCGTGCTTTGGAGATGATTCAGGCTGATATGGGGTCACTGGGATACATCGCCGAAAAAATGGGCATTTCTAAACGAGAACTGATCCGCGAAGCGCGATCGCGCGGTATCGAACCAACCTATGATGAACAAATACTTGCTGAGGAATTGGGTAATGGAACCTGATGCAAAGGTCATTAGCAATGCCGGTCCTTTAATGGTTTTTGCTAAATTGAACTTGCTCTATTTACTCCCAGATTTATATGGTAAGGTACTTTATGCCGATTCTGTTTATCGCGAATTGGTCATTGATGGGATGCATCATGGATATGAAGATGCTAGAATGCTGAAAACATTCTTTGAAAGAGAAAAATGGCTGCCTGAGCATCTCACTATTGACCATATGCCGCCAGAATTAATTGGATCATCTCTTGATACCGGTGAACGGGATACGATCTTGTTAGCGTTTCTTTTGAAGATCGACTTGGTTCTTATGGATGAATTAAAGGGACGAGAAGTTGCTCGTTCTTTAGGTTTAACTGTCAGAGGTTCGTTGGGGGTTTTAATGGAAGCTTATCATCGCGGAATGGTGGGTAAGGAACAGCTAAAACTGAATCTATATGAACTAGCTGAACGTAAAGATATATGGATCAGTCCAGAATTGATTGAGCGGGTCTTAGAATCTTTGGGACGATCAACATAAATACTGTTATTAGTCCAGTGTGATAGCAAAACTGAAATCCTAAGAGACTGTCTGAGGACGCATGTTTGCACCGACCATTTTTGTGTAATTTTCAGACAGTCCCTAAAGGTCTTCAAGTTCATCGGATAATCGAGTAAGCTGTCCAGACCTTTAGGGAGGTCAGGGCTTTGCGTCTTGGCGTCTTTGCGTGAGAAATATCTTCACCGCACGCCAAGCCGCCAAGAAGAGCCATCAAAACTTCTTCCTTAGCGTCTTTGCGTGAGTTCTCCCATTTTTTCCGCTCTTTAAATATCTCTCTTCTGACGATGTGTAAAGTTATCAGACAAATTCCTGGGATTTATACTGTAAACGAGAAATATTAGAATTGTTCTAAAAGTCGTAGAACATTGTCGTTAGATCTTGACATAATCAATAGAATGTGTTATAATCGGACTTGGCGTTTATTGGCGACTCAGACATCAGTCTATTGGTTTCCAGACTTGTCTTCAAGGATGGATGGAAACCCCTCTTCTCTGATTTACTACGTGGAGGACTGAGGCATCACTGAAAAAATTTCTCTCCGGCAGCAACCGGACGTTCTAAATAATTTACAGCTTAACTTCTCTCACGGGCTGGCAGCCTGGGCGTCGCTGTTGCGGATATGAAGTTTTTTTGAGTCGTACGCCAGTGTTGTGGTTTACCGTTATTTTAGGAGACATTGGGTGGAGTGTGAAGATGGGAAATAAGAATGGATTTGCTTCCTTTGCTGCGATTTTGAATAATTTGATTACTGATCCGAAAACGAAGGCGGCGTATGATGCTGCCATTTCTGAGATGCCTTATGACGAGCAAAAGGTGATCAACCAGGCGCTGTTTACGCTGCAACCTGGAGTTACGCTCACCGGCAGCCCGCCTGTCGTACATTCCTGGGCGAATATTTCTTCCTTGCTGGGTCCCATTCAGTGGGATTGGGACGGCTGGTTGGCGCGCGGTTTTCTGACCCTTCTGGCAGCCGAAAGCGGCACCGGAAAAAGCGCCCTGGCTTTGACGATCGCCTCTATTTACCTTAAAGGCGCTTCCTTCCCGGATGGTCAAGGTGTCCCGGGTGAACGGGGCAAGGTAGTGTGGTGTGAAGCCGAGAGCGCACAGGTGTTGAATACAGAACGCGCCTCGAAATGGGGGCTGCCGATGGATAACATCATCACCCCCTTGCTGGATCCGTTGGAGGATGTGAGCCTCGACAATCCCGAGCATTGCGCCATGATCGAAAAGGCAGCTTTCAATCCGGAAGTGAAGCTGATCATCGTTGACAGCTTGAGCGGCGCGACCGGCGGCGATGAAAAGGAGTCAAAGATGCTGGAACCGTGTAAGGTTTTGGCGCGCATCGCCCGTGACAGCCAAAAACCGGTCTTGCTGCTGCACCATTTGCGTAAGAAGAACCAGATCGACGGGGATGAGATCAGCCTGGCACGCGTGCGCGGGCACGGCAATATCGTCCAGTTGGCGCGCTGTATCTGGGCGATCGACCGCCCGGACATCGACCAACCGGATTGGATGCGTTTATCCGTGATCAAATCCAACCTTGGAAAATTTCCCAAATCCCTGGGTTTCAGGATCGGCGACCAGGGGATCACCTTTGGCATAGCACCCGAGAAGCAGCTGGTTGAGACTCAAGAATCGAAGGCGATTGATCTGCTCAAAGTCTGGCTGAGCGAATGTGCCAAACCTTCCAAGTGGCTCGAAGAAGAATTTAATGCAGCCGGTATTTCCTGGAGAACCGTAAAACGGTCAAAAGATAAATTGGGTGTAATTACATTTAAAAAAGATAATGTTTGGTTCTGGGGATTACCTGCTAAGTAATTAAAATAATTAAGAATATATTTTTTTCTTGGCACACATGGCACTCTTGGTATTCTTGGCACACATGGCACTCTTGGTAT
>JBAWYZ010000188.1:0-5082 GCA_037143255.1 Leptolinea sp.
CCCGCCGAAAGCGCTACGGAGACTGGGAGGCGGACCTCATTCAGGGCGGCGCGGGAAGCGGATTCCTGCTCTCGGTCTATGAGCGGAAAAGCCGTATCGGGAGACTTCACCGACTACCCGACAAAAGCAGCGCGGAAACCATGAAGGCGATCGTGACAGTCCTGTACGGACTCAAGGTCAGCAGCATCACCTACGACAATGGCCTTGAATTTGCGAGGCACGAGCTAGTCAACGAGCTGTTGGAATGCGAAAGCTATTTCTGCAAGCCCTACCGTTCGTGGGAAAAAGGCGGCGTGGAGAATTACAACGGTCTGGTCCGGCAGTATTTCCCGAAAGGACATGACTTCACGACCATCACCCCGGAGCGACTCCATGAGGTCGAGGATGAGATCAACAACCGCCCGCGCAACGTCCTGGCCTACCAGTCCCCGAACGACCTCCTTGACCACCTGAGAGCTTCATGAGCATCCTCTCCCCGGCGACCTTCGCGGAATTACGGGATTCCACTCCAAGACTCGCTTCGCTCGCCCTTCCGTTCCATCCCGTAATTCCGCGAAGAACGAACTAAACCATACAACCAACCAGACGGACCAACTCCTCCTCTAGATATTCGCTAGCATTTTGAATCCGCCAATGACTGATAAGCCAAATAAAATATTTAAGAAAATAATAAAGATTTTTCGGCCGGCACGATTCTCCTCACCTGCCGTTGTCTTAACCGTGCTATAGCAATGCATACCTAAAACGATGAATTCAAGAGCATGGCGATGGGTCGTGCTCCGCCGCACCACGTTTCATAACAGGTGACGAAAAATTTTTTTGTTAAATTTTCTAGAGGGTACAATAATGGAACAAGGCGACCATAATAAAATAAGAGACTGCATATTGTTTAATAATAGCACAACACAGTGAATGTAAGCATTGTAATAAACACATACAATAGATCGCAACAGCTGCGAGCATGTTTGGAAAACCTGCGTCATTTGAATTACAAATTATTTGAAGTGGTTGTTGTCAATGGACCATCGACAGATGAGACAGAAATCGTTTGCCGGAAATTCGGCGATTCTTTGAAGTATTGCCGTTGTCCGGATGTAAATCTATCCATGTCAAGAAACATTGGAATCGCCGCTGCAGCAGGTGAAATTTGTGCTTTTATTGATGATGATTCCCTGACACATCCGGATTGGTTGTCCAATATTGTGAGTGAATACACGTCTGAAAAAATTTGGGCGGTTGGAGGATACACCATGGACCATACAGGAATGTCATATCAGGCGACAGCAGTAGTGTGTGATCGTTTTGGAAAAGATTATCCAGTCTATAGTGGTGTTGATACGGAATCTTTCTGCTTCCCTGGATCACCTCTCTACCCCAGCTTGCTTGGTACTAATAGTTCGTTTCGTAAGAATAAACTATTTAAAATCGGAGGTTTTGATGAAAATTTCGCATATTTTCTCGATGAAACCGATGTCTGCCTGCGCTTGGTTGATGCTGGAGGCATCATAAAATACAACCCTAAAGCTATTATTTTTCATCGGTATGCGGCAAGTCATCTGCGAAATCATGAAAACATTCCCAAGTCACGCTATCAACCGTTGAAGAGCCAATCATATTTCATGCATCGCCACGCTGCAGTAATTTACACCAACGAACAAATATCAATAAAAACATCTGAACTCTCCGATGCTACAAAAAATGCAAACCACTGGTTATGCGAAAATAACAGAATCAATACACAAACTCTCAAAATTTTTAACTCGGAAGTAGATTCGGCATTGAAAGAAGGTTTTGATTTGGCCAATAAACAACAGCAATCTTCCCACCTAAACAATAAAAATACGGAGCAGTCTGGTAATTTTACATCATTCAATAAATTTAAAAAATCGCTTCGCATTGCATTCATATGTCGGAATTATCCACCGACAGATACAGCAGGAATCGCTAGGTGGACACATACCTTATGCAATGGCATGGCCCATGAAGGGTGTCAAGTATACGTAATATGTCAGGCAGTTGATCATCCATGTGTGGATTTTGTAAACGGAGTTTGGGAATACCGAATACAATGCGAATCTCAAGGACATCTTTCTGAATTATGCAGCATGATCGATTTGCCCAGCCAAAACCTTAATTGGTCTGCATCTGCTTATGCAGCGCTTGAGCAAATTGGGTTTGATAATTTAGATGTGATATCAGCACCAATTTGGGAAATTGAAGGATTGATATCTCAATTAGCATCACCAATTCCCGTTGTAACTTCATTGCATACCACGTACCAACTTGCAAGACCCTACAAGCCAGATTGGATCAACCGGCCATTTTACAATTACGGACATGTTCAAAAAATATGCGATGCTGAAAAAACAATGTTTGAATTGAGTAAATGCTTGTTGGCTAATTCAAATTCAATCATTGCTGATATTGAATACGAATACAAGGTATCAATCAACGAGAAAAGCATCTTGGTTCCTCACGGAGTTGATGATGTATCAATCTCGGAAACAGTTAATAATGACAAACTTACTAGTTATGTGCTATTCGTAGGAAGGAAAGAAACCCGTAAGGGATACGACACTGCCTTGAAAGCGGCAATGATTTGTGCACATTCTAATTCTAGCATAAGATTCAGATTTGTTGGATCTGCGTGCGATGATGTCATCTCTCTCGGAGCACAATCCAACATACCTGCATCGTTGGATGATAGAATTTCAATCGAAGGATATTTGTCGGAAGACGAATTAAATGATGCTTATCGTGAATGTTCAGTTTTCATGGCTCCATCCAGATATGAATCATTCGGCCTTGTGGCTGTGGAAGCGATGCGTTACTCGAAGGCTGTAATAGTAGGGAAATCAGGTGGATTAGCTGAAGTAATTGAAAATGGCGTCGATGGTTATCATGTCGATCCCGACGACTCAGAAGAATTAGCTAAAATTATTTTGGATCTTTGGGAATGTGATGATTTGCGTAATAAATTGGGAATTGCCGCACGTAAGTCCTATGAAAATAAATACACAACGGATATTATGGTTAAAAACGCTATCAATGCTTATTCCAACTTGGTGAAAAAACAATTGAGTTAACAATCTTTTTCTCAGATGAAAAATAATTCTTTTTTGCACGCACCGTGGACAAGACACTTGTATCGTGCATATCGATCATTTATCGGGGATAATCGATACACGCCAATTGGAAATCATCGAAATCCAATAAAAAATCCGTTAAGTAGATGTATTCTCAAAGAACGAAAATACGTTCATCTTCATCAAATTTTAAATCAGGAACATTGCCGATTAATGCAAGATCTCATGAAGAGTCAGGTTGAGCTTGCCGAAAAACTCAAAGAAGCGATGCCTTATGAATTAAAAATTATAGAAATTCGCAAAAGCCTGGCTGGCTTGGTTTCTCACAAATCTACCCGCTAATACTAATTATGAGGTTTTTCAATACGAAAAACAAATCAAATATTAACCTTTCATTAAATTTAGAATGTGAATCACCCAATAAAGTATCGATTCGTGACAACTTGATTATTTTAATCTGGATCATACTTCCATCAAAACAACGACAATTCCAATTATTTGAGAATAATTTAAGTTACTATTTTTTTTATTATTGGTGTTTCATCTTTGGTGCAAAAAAGTACGCGATTATAAATAATTATTGCTTAAAAAATATTAATTTAGGTCCGGTTTTTGTAGTTGCTTTCTACTATCAGTATATTGTTTTTTTATTGAGACGCCTCCCGACCGAAGCCGAGCGAGCTTCTGTAACCAGACTGATATCCACATTGCCTAGAAAGGTTTGCCCAATTCGACAACCTTTCGGCGTCAATCTCTACGGCTATGCCTATGGCGAGCTAGGCATCGGCGAGGACATCCGCCAGATGGCTGTTGCACTCCAGTCGCAGGGCATACCGGTCTGCATCCTCAATTTCCAGCCGGGGAGCAATATCTCGCAAGCGGACCGATCCGCGGATTCGCTCATTGTCACCGAGCCGCAATATGGAATCAATATCTTCTGCATGACGGGCATCGAGACCACTCGCTATGTGTGTGAGAAAGGCCTGAGTGCGCTCGATGGCCGCTACAACATCGGCCTGTGGCCATGGGAGTTGCCGGATTGGCCAGAAAGCTGTCGCCACGCCTATGTCTGTGTGGACGAAATTTGGGGAATCAGCGAATACACGGCACACGCTCATCGCCATGCCGCCCCGCGCCCAGTGATGCCGATGTCTTTGCCTGTCGAACTGGGCGTCGTGGGCGAGCAAAACCGCTGCGACTTCGGGCTGCCGGAGAATCCTTTCCTTTTCTACTTCGCCTTCGACATTAACTCGAATGCGGCGCGCAAGAATCCTGAAGGGTTGATCGAGGCGTTTCAAAAGGCCTTCCCTACCGAGAACCAAGACCAGGTGGGATTGGTTTTGAAAATCAGCCATCCGGAGACAAGCTGCAAGCTGTGGGCGAAGATACGGAAGATCGCCAAGCGGGACAAACGGATCCGCGTCGTGGAGAAAACCCTGCGGAGGCCCGAACTACTGGCCTTGTTCAAGGCCTGTGATTGCTTGGTATCGCTGCACCGGGCGGAAGGGTTTGGGCGCTGCATTGCGGAGGCGTTGTTGCTAGACAAGCAGGTGATCGCCACGGGTTTTTCGGGTAATCTCGACTTCTGCCACGAACCGCGCGTGGCGCTGGTCCGACATAGCATGAGGGCGCTTACCGCCAAGGACTACATGTGGGGAGATGGCCAAAGCTGGGCGGAGCCGGATCTGGATCACGCGGCGGAATTGATGCGATCGATCTGGAAAAATCCGCGGGAAACGCGGCATCGCGACTTTGATTTCAGCCCATCCACCGTGGGTCGCCGGTACTCTGCGCGCCTGGAAGAAATCTGGAAAATCCACGCCGCTGATCCAAGGAGCGCCGACTTCAGTCGGCATCTTTGAATCACGAATCCATGAGAGGCAAGCCAATGGCTTAAGAGTTTAGCCGCAAAAAGGCGAAAGAAGGACGCAGAAATGGGACGAGGGGCGGAGGCCGGAAGCCGGATTTTCGGAAGAAGGGTGAATGGAGTACCGAC
>JBAWYZ010000189.1:0-5061 GCA_037143255.1 Leptolinea sp.
ATTATGGATAATATTTTTGACAAGTTCCACATGGAAGGGCAGGCTGCTGTTGTTACCGGTGGCGCCGGATTACTTGGCAAAGAATTCTGTAAAACCCTGGCTCAGGCTGGCGCCGGAGTCGTAGTGGCGGATTTGAATGCCGAAGCGGCGAATGTCGTAGCGGAAGAATTGCAGAAAGCTGGATTAAAGGCCATCGGGGTGACTGTAGATGTGACTGATAAGGATTCAGTCCACCAAATGGTATTAGCCTCCATAAAGGAATATGGACGACTGGATGCGCTGGTTTGCAGCGCCGCGATGGACCCCAAGTTTGACGCACAACATGCCGGGCAGCACCGTAATACCTTTGAAGACTATCCGTTGGAGGCCTGGCGGCAAGCATTGGACGTCAACCTTACAGGTATGTTTTTGTGCGCCCAGGCGGCGGTTATCCCCATGTTGAAACAAGAGCATGGTTCAATTATTAATATTTGTTCGACCTATGGACTGGTAGGACCAGATCAGCGGATTTATATTAAATCTGGCCAGCCGCAGCAATATAAACCCGTGTTTTATTCGGTGACAAAATCTGGGGTGCTCGGTCTTACCCGTTACCTGGCAACCTATTATGCCGGAAGAAACATTCGAGCCAACGCGCTGACTCCCGGCGGTGTGTATAACAACCATGACGAAACATTTGTGCAGAATTACTCATCGCGTACTGTACTTGGGCGCATGGCTCACAAAGACGAGATGAGCGGTGCGCTGCTTTTCCTGGCATCGGATGCATCTTCTTATATGACTGGTTCCAACCTGGTGGTGGATGGGGGTTGGACGGCATGGTAAAAAAGCCGGAAGTTTTGGCAATCATCCCGGCACGCGGCGGATCCAAAGGCATTCCGCGTAAAAACATCCTCGAGTTTGCTGGCTATCCATTGATTGCGTATAGCATTGCGGCTGGTTTGCAGTCTGAAACAGTTACCCGTACCATTGTTTCGACGGATGATGAAGAAATCGCTGCCGTTGCCCGGAATTGTGGAGCGGATGTTCCTTTTCTGCGCCCGTCTGAGCTGGCATCAGACAAGGCATTGGATTTGCCAGTGTTCCAGCATGCTTTACAATGGTTGAAGGAAAATGAAGGCTACCAGCCGGATGTCGTGGTGCAGTTGCGCCCGACATCTCCAGTGCGCCCGGTAGATTGCGTGGATCGGGCTGTGCGGATGCTGCTGGACAATCCACAGGTGGATTGTGTACGCGGCGTTGTTCCGGCAGGTCAGAACCCGCATAAAATGTGGTTGCTTAATGAGATTAATGGGAAGATTTTGCCATTACTTCAAGTTCCCGGGATTGACGAACCGTTTAATGCTCCGCGGCAAATTCTTCCGCCGGTATACTGGCAAACTGGGCATATTGATGCCATTCGTCCGGATGCAATAATGCATAAAAATTCGATGACTGGCGAAACTATACTGGGTATGGTGATCGATCCACAATTTACTATTGATATTGATACCTCGAAAGATTGGGCACGATCCGAATGGTTGGTTTGGCATGGCGGTTTGCAGTTTGTTGATCCAGCGAAAAAGCCGCGCCGTCAGATTCCTGAAAAGATTGACCTGGTAGTTTTCGATTTTGACGGAGTGATCACCGATAACCGGGTGTGGGTGGACGAAAACGGATTTGAACGAGTGGCAGCCAACCGCAGTGACAGCCTGGGTGTGCGCTACCTGCTTCAAGCTGGAGTGGAAATGATAATCATCTCCGCAGAAGTAAACAAAGTGGTTTCTGCCCGAGCAAAAAAGATGGGAATTCCCGCAATGCATGGAATTAATGATAAAGTTACCACCTTGCGGAACTTGATAGAAGAGCGCCATATCCTTGCAGAAAATGTTATTTTTGTCGGCAACGATACCAATGACCTGGAATGTTTTAATCTGGTGGGATATGCGGTAGCGGTTGGAGATTCTCAACCGGCTGTCAAGCGCGCTGCTGATCTGGTATTATCACAATTTGGTGGTCGCGGCGCTGTGCGAGAATTTTGCGACCTTATTCTAGAATCTAAAAAACTTTGAGGCTGAATATGACGAGAGAGCTAAAAATTGGGAACAAATGGGTGGGTGATGGTCACCCGACTTATGTCATTGCTGAAATTGGCATAAATCATAATGGCGAGTTGGATAATGCGCGAAAAATGATTGACGCAGCCAAACATGCGGGTGTGGATGCTGTCAAATTTCAGAAGCGCACGCCAGAATTGTGTGTGCCGGATAACCAGAAGAATCAGATGCGGGAAACCCCTTGGGGATATATCAGCTATCTTGATTACCGCTACAAAGTAGAATTCACCGAAGTGGAATATCATGAAATTGACCGCCATTGCAAACATCTTGGAATCGACTGGTTTGCTTCTGTTTGGGACGAAGGATCAGTAGATTTCCTGGAAGCCTTCAACCCGGTCTGCTATAAAATTCCTTCGGCTTCTTTGACTGATTCAAATCTGTTGAAGAAAATCCGCTCCACCGGCCGGCCGGCTATCCTTTCCACAGGTATGTCTACCATCGATCAGATTCGCACTGCGGTCAAGGTTATCGGTACTGAGAAGTTGGCGATTACCCATGCCACCAGTACTTATCCATGCGAACCAGAGGAATTGAATTTACGAATGATTGAAACCCTGCGCAAAGAATTTCCGGTGCCAATTGGATATTCTGGTCACGAAGTTGGGCTGATTCCTTCTGTAATGGCTGCTGGTTTGGGGGCTTGCATGGTGGAGCGCCACATCACCCTTGACCGGGCGATGTGGGGTGGTGACCAGGCAGCTTCGGTGGAGCCTAGCGGTTTTGAGCGTCTGGTGAAATACATTCGGGTCGCCGAGCAATCATTGGGTGATGGTGTCAAAAAAGTTTATGACAGTGAGCTGCCATCCTTGAAAAAACTTCGCCGCGTGCAAGAATAGTACACAAGATAAATGGAGAAAATATAATAATGTTTGGATTACATTCCCTCAGTGGTATTCTGGCAAAACCAGCTTTGTATTTGGACCCGGGTTCGGGCAGCTTTATCTTGCAAGTATTGTTGGCATCTCTTTTAGGCGCCGCTTTTGCGATTAAAGTCTACTGGGCCAAAATCAAGAGTATTTTTATTAAAACTCCTCCAACAGAATCAGATGACGAGGAATCAAACGAAGAAACGAAATAACGGTTATTCAGGTTATGACTTTAATTAAAAATATTGAGCTACGGAAGGCATTCAGCCAGCCGTGGTATTTCCATCCGATATTATTCGGCATATATCCAATCATTGCGCTTTTGGCTGCTAATATCAGCCAGATGCGCCCTGAGGCGGCTATCCGGTCGTTTCTGATTAGTCTGGCGCTGGCTGTGGTAGTCTATTGGCTGGCAATCCTCGTATTTCGCAACAAAACCACAGCAGCCGTTTTTTCAACGTTTATTTTCCTTCTGTTTTATTCCTATGGACATATTTATCAATTAATAGAAGGAAAAATTATCGGGGGAATGGATATCGGCCGCCACCGTTACCTGGGTGTATTGTGGATCATCATTCTGGTTGCGGGTGTGTGGTTCATCAACCGCAAGGCGAAAAACGCCGAGACATTCAATCAGTTATTAAATGCAGTTTCTGTTGTTCTAATAATTTTCCCGATTTTTCAAATTACCAGTTTTGAAATCAAAGCGGCAGGGGTATTTACTGGCGCTGGCGCTGCAAAGGCTTCTGCCATCTCAACCGCTACTGGCGCCACACTGGATGCTGCATCACTGCCGGATGTCTACTACATCATCCTGGACGGTTACAGTCGGGACGATATCCTCAAAGAATTATATAATTACGATAATACTGAATTTATTAATAACCTTAAAACGTTGGGTTTTGTGATCCCTGATTGTACGCAAAGTAACTATGCAAGGACGGCGCTTTCCATATCTTCTGCTTTGCATATGGACTATGTTCAAAACTTCAGTCCGTTGATTAAACAAGGTGATCAAAGTTTGGATATGCCGGTTTATCACGACTATATCCAGCACAGTCCGGTACGTTCTCACCTGGCGGAATTCGGCTACAAGATGGTCGCCTTTGAAACCGGGTACTTTTGGAACGAAGTCACCAATGCAGATGTTTATATTATTTCCAACGATAATCCGTTGGAGAAGGTTAAGCAGCGCAAGGATGTATCCGAGTTTGAGGTAATGTACCTAAACACAACAGCTTTCAGCACCGTGAGCGAATTGGAATCAAAATATACGGGAGAACTGGTAAAAAACATCCGCACTCCCGATGAAAAGCACCACGACCAGGTGATATTTGCTCTGGATCAGTTGGAACAGGTTCCCCTGCTACCTGGCAAGAAATTTGTTTATGCACATATCCTGGCGCCGCATGCGCCATTCGTTTTTGCCCCAGACGGACGATACATTTCAACGGGTGCAGTTAATCCAGGTTATTTGCACGCCATTTCTTATGTTAATTTGCGGATCATTCCAATTTTAAAATCGATCATCGAAAAATCAAAAGTGCCGCCGGTCATCATCATTCAAGGTGATCACGGCTGGGATGATGATCACCGAATGCAAATATTAAATGCTTATTACTTTCCTGATGGAGCATCTGAAAATATTTATTCGACGATCACTCCGGTGAACAGTTTTCGTACAATCTTCAATACATATTTTGGCGATGCATACCCGAAGCTGGAAGACGTCAGCTATTTTTCAGATGGCATTACCCCTTATGACTTCAAAGAGATTCCTCCGACCTGTTCAAGCGGGTACCTGCCTGCGTTAACACAATAAGGTAACGTGTGGATATTTCATTTGAGCGTAACAAGGAGCGAATCCTGCGGCTGATAGCCCGCCGTCAAAATGACCGGCACATCCAATCCATCGCCCGTCGGGTTTCAAGCGTTGTCAAACCAGACCGGAAGAAGAAACCGGTTGTTATCTTCAATGCCTCCACCCGGCTGGGGGGCGTAAGCCTGAATGCTGCGTATGCGTTATTGACCGGTTGGGCGCTGCAACTGGAGGGCATTCCGGTGGTACATTTCATCTGTCAGCGCGGGATGACACG
>JBAWYZ010000190.1:0-5054 GCA_037143255.1 Leptolinea sp.
CCTGGAAGGAGACTTTTTCCCGATATGACAATAAAAGCAAACCAGGATTTTTGGAATAATAAGAAAGTTTGTGTAACCGGGGGCGCTGGTTTTCTGGGTTCATTTATTATTGAAAAGTTAAAAGAACGCGGCGCCAAAGAGATTTTTATTCCGACAATCGAAGAATATGATCTTGTTAATGGGGATGATGTTCGGCGAATGCTGGATATTAGTAAGCCGGATATGGTCATTCATCTGGCTGCCCAGGTGGGAGGTATTGGCGCCAACCTTGAACATCCTGCTGAATTTATTTATAGCAATGCCATGATGGGTTTTCAATTAATCCATGAATCATGGAAACGTGGTATCGAGAAATTCGTCTGTTTGGGGACAATCTGCGCGTATCCAAAATTTACTCCGGTGCCATTCAAAGAAGAAAATCTTTGGGATGGCTATCCTGAAGAAACTAATGCTCCGTATGGTCTGGCAAAGAAACTTTTACTGGTTCAATCGCAGGCCTACCGGCAGCAATATGGTTTCAACTGCATTTATCTACTGCCAGTCAACTTATATGGTCCGCGAGACAACTTCCGGTTGGATAGCTCGCACGTTATTCCGGCGCTTATACGCAAATGCGTGGAAGCACAAGATTCTGGCGCCGATTCAATCGAGGTTTGGGGTGATGGTTCGCCGACCCGCGAATTCTTGTATGTAGAAGATGCAGCCGAAGGCATTCTGATGGCATCCGAAAGTTTTAATGGTCCTGAACCGGTTAATCTAGGTTCGGGCAAAGAAATTGCCATAAAAGAGCTTGTGAACCTGATTGCCAAATTGTCCGGTTTTTCCGGCAAAATTGTTTGGGATGCCAGCAAACCCAATGGACAGCCGCGACGCGGACTGGATACAACCCGCGCGTGGGAAACCTTTGGTTTCCGCTCGCAGATGAGTTTTGAAGACGGGCTGCGCAAGACTATCGATTGGTTTCGGACTAACAAAAGCGCCATAAAATAAAAAAATGGTAAATGAAGTGATGACGATAAAAAGCAGTCCTTTGGTAAAAGGCGAAGTTTCTCGCGTGGTGGTGATTACACCCATCAGCGGGTGGACGGCTTTAAATCTGAAAGACTTGTGGGTTTACCGTGAACTGGTGTATTTCATCACATGGCGCAATTTGAAGGTGCGATACAAACAAACGGCATTAGGCGCTGCCTGGGCTATTATACAGCCTTTCCTCACCATGGTGGTTTTTAGCATCTTTTTCGGTAATCTGGCCAAAGTGCCATCGGACGGCGTGCCGTACCCGATTTTCTCTTACACTGCCTTACTTCCCTGGACATTGTTCGCAAAAGCCTTAACAGATGCCTCGCATTCGTTGGTTCAAAGTAGTCACATGATTACTAAGGTGTATTTCCCGCGACTTATCCTGCCGCTAGCTTCCATTCTTGCTGGGCTGGTTGATTTCGCGCTGG
The DNA here is from genome assembly GCA_037143255.1 of Leptolinea sp. Taxonomy (GTDB): domain Bacteria; phylum Chloroflexota; class Anaerolineae; order Anaerolineales; family Anaerolineaceae; genus Leptolinea. The sequence continues at coordinate 1,449 of JBAWYZ010000190.1, forward strand.
CCTTTCTGGTACTTTTCGCGATGATGCTGTATTACGGCATCTATCCGACTGTTGTGATATGGACATTGCCGCTGTTTGTTCTGTTGGCGATGATCACCGCGCTGGGGGTGGGTTTCTGGCTCTCGGCTATGAATGTCCTCTATCGCGATATTGGCTATGTGTTGCCCTTCTTAACCCAATTCTGGATGACCTTGACTCCAATCGCTTACCCGGCCAGTTTAGTGCCGGAAAAGTGGCGCTTGATTTACGCGCTGAATCCGATGACCGGTGTGGTGGAAGGTTTCCGTTGGGCATTGCTGGGTTCTTCTGCCAGCGCCCCGACAAGTATTCTGGCGGTTTCTACCGGAATTTCGATACTTGTTTTGATCACCGGTTTGTATTATTTCCGACGCATGGAGCGGCGTTTCGCCGATATGGTGTAACTATGAGCAACCTAGCCATCCATGTAGAAAATTTAGGAAAACAATACCGTATTGGACAACGACCGGCGGCGTATACTACCCTACGTGAAACAATAACCACGGCTTTCAATTCACCTTTAAACAAATTAGGCACTGGCAAAGAGACTGCTAATAAATTCTGGGCTTTACGAAATATTTCCTTCGATTTACAGCAAGGCAAAGTATTGGGAGTGATCGGGCGCAACGGGGCTGGCAAAAGCACACTGCTGAAACTGCTTTCGCGCGTCACCGACCCGACTGAGGGAGAAGCTGTCATCAAAGGACGGGTTGGCGCCTTGTTGGAAGTAGGCACCGGCTTTCACCCGGAACTGACTGGGCGCGAGAATATCTCTCTGAATGGCGCTATTCTCGGTATGAAACATTCCGAGGTGGAGCGTAAATTTGATGAAATAGTAGCATTTGCTGAGGTTGAGCAATTTATTGATACCCCGGTAAAACGATATTCAAGCGGCATGTATTTGCGGTTGGCGTTCGCTGTTGCCGCTCATCTGGAACCGGAAATTCTGGTGGTGGATGAAGTATTGGCAGTGGGTGATGCCGAATTCCAGCGTAAATGTCTTGGAAAAATGAGCGATGTGGCACAGGAAGGACGGACAGTGTTGTTTGTCAGCCATAACATGTCTGCCATCCTGCGCTTGACGGAAGAAACCATTGTGATTGAAAAAGGTCGCCTGGTTTTGCGAGCGCCCACGCCCCAGGCAGTTGATTATTATCTTTCAGTCGGGTTTTCGCAGGAAGGTCAGCGAACCTGGCTGGCGGATGAAGTACCGGCTGATGCAGCGCCTTTTCACCCCTTAAGTATTTGCGTCCGTAATCCACAGGGGAAAATTGTAGATATGCTTCGTTCAACGGAGCCGGTGGAAGTGGAAATTGAATATAAGTTGGACGCGCCCATCACCGGATTGCGGGTGGGAATATATTTACTTAGTATGCGCGGTGAGTATATTATGACGTCATTTGATACTGATAACCCTGACGAATTTGACCGATATTCCGTTCGTCAAGCAGGGAGGTACATCAGTAGGTGTTCTATACCGGCCGATTTGCTGAACGAAGGCCGGTTTATGCTGGCAGTCAATGCCAGCGCTTTTCGTGTAAAGCGCTATTTTCAGGATGAACAGGCTCTCACATTCAATATTGATGCAGCCGGAGCGCCCGGTATGGTGTGGCCGGAACCTCGGCTAGGACCTGTTCGTCCGCGTTTGATTTGGAATATTGAGGCGGTGAATTAATGGCAGCAGCAGCGGCAGCGGCGGGAAAAGATGTTGTAAAAGAAATCCTGGGGCAAATCCCTTTTACGGTGGAATTGTATTGGCTTCTTCGACAGCGTGGCAAGGCAATCAACAGTCATTTCAGTTTGCGTCACTTACAGGAAGCCCTGCCAGAGATGGTTTTAGAAGCAGAAGAGTTGCGGAAAACCGCCCCAATAGGTAAAAATATATTTATTTTCGCTACCTTACATTATTGGATCGATCACGCCGCTTTAATTGGTTTGGCATTGGCTGCTCAGGGTCACACTGTGACGCTGGGATATTTAGCTCAGTCTGACTGGCAAAAACCAATTTCCAGGTTTGATTTGCGGCGTCAGGATTTATATGCTCGTAAAGTATTAAGCCTAGCTGAACCAGTGATGCATTCCATTTCTTTTGTTAGCGGCAAGATTCCATTTGCTCCGGTGTCGGAAGAGATACAGCGATTGGTTCAACAGGTCAGCGAGTTTGACACACAGTACACACTGCAGGTCGAAGAGTTTGATCATAAACATGAAGTGTATCAGCTGCGAAAAGCTCGTAATGAGGAAGCTGCACTGGCCGCTTATTCATATTTGAAAGAGAATAAACCGGATGTAGTGATTGTTCCAAACGGAACTATACAGGAATTGGGCGTGGTATACAGGGTTGCCCGCGCACTGAAAATCCCGGCTGTTACTTACGAGTTTGGCGATCAACGGCAGCGCATTTGGATTGCCCAGGACAGCGAAGTGATGCGCCAGGATACGGATGGTTTGTGGCGGGCGCGGCAAAACATCCCTTTACAGGATGACCAATTGGAACGCTTGCGCTCGATGTTGATGGCTCGTAAGCATGGAGCGCTATGGGAAAATTTTGCCCGTCAATGGCAGGGGACACCTTCGCAAGGCGGTGAAACAGCCCGCAAAGCGCTAGGATTGGATGAGCGGCCAGTTGTTTTACTGGCAACCAACGTGTTAGGTGATAGCCTGACTCTGGGGCGGCATTTGTTCAGCAAATCGATGGGTGAATGGATCACCCGAACGGTGCAATATTTTGCTGGCCGGCCAGATGTGCAACTGGTGATTCGCGTACATCCAGGTGAAATTCTCACGAACGGCACTTCCATGATGAAGGTAGTGCATGAGGTGTTTCCGAAATTACCGGAACATATCCGTTTAATAGGACCGACAGAAAAAGTAAACACGTACGATTTAATTGAAGTAGCGGATGTGGGACTGGTTTACACTACGACTGTCGGTCTGGAAATGGCCATGTTCGGCGTGCCAGTGATTGTGGCGGCTCAAACGCATTACCGCAACAAGGGGTTTACGCTTGATCCGGAATCATGGGTCACATATTACAAGACACTGGGGCAGGTTCTACTGAACCTCCCATCATACCGATTAAACCGCCAGCAGGTTGAAAAAGCCTGGCAGTACGCCTACCGCTGGTTCTTCGAATTCCCGCTACCATTTCCCTGGCACCTTTTACGCCTGTGGGATGATTACAAAACCCATTCATTGGCCTCGGTGGTAGGTCCGGAGCGCAGTGGTGAATTTGATGACACCTTGCTGTATCTTACCGGTGAACCTATTATGTGGACACCCACCGAAGAGGTTTTGGAGATTTAGTGGATAATCAGGATGTTAAGCAGCAGGTACGTGCTTTTTATGACCAGGTCGGCTGGAAAACAGTCGGCGAAGGTGTTTATCAGAATGCACGCTATGAAGACTTGCGTCCCGTTTCACGCGAATACATCCACCGTTGTCATATGCGGGTGAAGCGTTATTTGCAGCCCTCCGGTGATTTGTTACTGGATGCGGGTTCCGGACCGGTGCAGTATCCGGAGTATTTGATATATTCGGAAAAATACAATCACCGAGTATGCCTGGATATTTCCATATTGGCACTAA
>JBAWYZ010000191.1:0-5049 GCA_037143255.1 Leptolinea sp.
ACAGCCACAACATTTTTACTGGCCGATGAGTATTAACCATGACAAGAATGAAAGCCTTGAATGACCCCACAACCATCTTTAATGCCTGCGCAGAGCTGTATGAAAAAGCCGCTGAAGCCGATTGGGTTGGGGATTGGTTGAGTGATGTGTATGAAGTTGAGCTGGACAGTTGCACCTGCACTGGCGTATCGGATGTTCCCTGTCATTATTGCCAGGCTGAATACCGCCTGAAAAGTCAAGAAAGGTATCTTGAAGATAATTAAAGTTATTCCATGGGGACAGCTCCGTAGGTAAAACAATTCAGTGACCACATCCCCAGGAGGATATATGAAAACAAAGGGTATGTTTTATATTATCGACATTGAGGATCGCCTAATTGGCGCAGTCGCTGCCCGACTTCTTGACAAAGCCGAGCGATTCGCCGGTTTGCAGTTTGAGAAAATGCAATTTCAGGTTTTCGCCCAGGCTGAGTATTTTTAATGCTCAGCCGAAATCCTCAGTCCGAGGAAAGCAAAGGAAAGCGAAATATACCGTTTAATAGAAATCACTAAACAGAAGAGGATATTGCGCTTCAAATTTACAGTACATGAACTAAGGTCTCAAAGGACGGGAGCGGTTCTCCCGAGATCAACGCATATAAGACATCCGTGTCCAGGTCAGCCCCATTCTCCCAGCAAATAGAACCTAATTCCGGATCAAGCCGCACTCTCTGAAAGAAAACTTCTTCCACCAGAGGGGCGAAGACGCCGGTGAATTTTACTAATTGGGAGACATCCACGTCTCCATCAATCCCATCCTCAAAACGGATTCTAAGATGATAATTTTCAAGGGGTGTAACTTCGACGATATCCTTTAGCATGTTTCTACTCCAAAGGTTCAACCTGTCTGAGCGGGCTTTGTTCCCGGGCAAGCTCCCAGTTTTCAATCAGGGCATTTTTATGAATCGCGGCCCACTCCATGCCTAAACCAAAAGTTCTGGGAAATAGCTTCCCCAATTATAGAGAAAAAGGGTCGATGGATATGATTGCTTTCTGATCTCCATACCGCACGTGGAAATGCGGATGGCTATGATCTGCATAATTCATCGGGATAATGATTCCGAAGAATCTACAAATTTCCGACATGCATGAATTCCTAATAGCGATCAGCGTTATTCTTTACTTCAATATTAGTATAACCAGTTGCACGGGAGAAATCAAGAGATTTCCTCTCCCCGGAAGTTGCTTCGATTAATAAAATTGAAGTTATTCCATAGGGACGGTTATATCCATAGAGCAAATCAATCACCATACCCCAAGGAGGATCAATGAAAACAAAGCGTACGTTTTATGTCATCGACAGCGAAGACCGCCTGATCGGTACAGTGGCTGCCCGACTTCTTGACGAAGCCGAGCGCATTGCCGGTTTACTGTTTGATAAAGTCCAATTTCAGGTTTTCGACCAAGCAGAGTATTTTGAATTCTCAGCCGAAAACCTGTGCCCGAGGTAAACATGAAAAGAGTTAGCAGCAAGGAGAATGAGGGCTTGCGTTGGGTTATCGCCCAGCATATCCGGGCAGCATGGGTAATAAAAGCAGTCTCGACAAAAGAAGAGTGTCCCTCTTTTAACAGCGTTTTGGATAAGATGCCCCAATCGCAATTATGGCAGGCTGAGTTTGCAATCTTCAAATACCAAGCCTATTGGTGGGAGCACGAGCCAGTGATCTATTGGCGAGGCAAAGGAGTGGATATGCAAAAAGGAGAAAAAGATGCAAATCCAAGCGAATTATGAATTAGGAATTTATAGCAATCCAGATTTATTTGGAAGTTCGGATGCATCAAAGCAAGGCATCCATGTAGACGAAACACGCCGCAGGTTTGAGGCACAAGCCAGCCTTCAGATTAAGCGGTGTTTTCCCGATGCGAATGTCGAAATCAAGCTTATCAAAGATGGCGATGCGTGGCTGACGACGGTTGACGGTATGAATTTCAAGCAATCGGATGCAGCCCATGAAGTCGATGCGATCATCTGTGATTTATTGGATAGTCCCGAAGAGTGGCTGACGAAAGCTGCGGTAAGAGCATGAAAAAAGGGGATGTACTAATCCATGAGCAAGCGACCTGGTATCCTGCGATGTACCTCATAAAAGAGGTCGACGATGAGACCCTTACCCTCGTGCGTTTGCAAGGGACGGTCGAAGCCAGCAGCCTGAAATCCTGTGCAGAAGGTTATGTATTCATCCTTCCCGTTCTTGATTGGGAATTAGGAAGTCCCTTCCAAATCATGCTCAGCCAAAGTCAGGACCTCAAACTGTGGGACGGATGCCATATTCTGTGTAAAGCGTGGTAAAAGAGTCTGAAAAGCAATTTTCACATACGGCGGTTGAGGGTCTTACACTCTCCCCTGATTTATTAATCTTCTTCTCATATGTTCGTAGTAAAATCGATTTAAGGATGATTGTCCATGCCATTGGATATAAATATTGCCAAGCAAGTCGAATATTGGAAAAACGGGTCTAAAGAAGATATTGAAGTTACCCGCGATTTAATCGCGGGTAATCATATTCGCCATGGGATGTTTTTCTTGCATCTATCTTTGGAGAAAATCCTCAAGGCTCATGTCTGTAAAACGATCCAGGATGTACCTCCCAGGATCCACAATTTGGTCCGTCTGGCAGAATTAGCACAGCTTCCCTTAATCCACGAACAAAAGTATTTTCTGGAAGAAATCAATAACTATAACCTTGAAGGTCGTTATCCTGACGTCCTTACCCCTGTACCTGATTTACAGAGTGCAAAGGAGATATTAGCGCGCACGGAGGGTTTATACCAATGGTTGATCAATCAATTGTAATCAGTGTCTCACGTTATTTAGATGCTCTTAAACAAAAGGGCGTCCAAGTTCATTTTGGAGTGATCTTCGGCTCTCAGGCAACGGGCCGCGCTCATCAATGGAGCGATATTGATTTGTTGGTTATCTCTCCTCAGTTTGATGGTATTCGCAGGCGGGAAGACATAAATCTCCTATGGCATGTCGCGGCAGATACAGATAATCGTATAGAACCGATTCCGATTGGTTTACACCAATTTGAAACTGAAGATGGCAGCCCTCTGTTAACGATTGCTCGTCGCGAAGGACAAATTATACCGATTGCTGAATAGGAATGACATGCACGGGGAATCAACCGCTGTTATTCCTTTTGACACGCCCAAATATAATCTCAAATTTTTGACATTTCCTGATATTTAGAGTCCGGGATACCCTCCAAATTATCTAATCATCATTCTTTTTATGGACATCTATATCGCTATCTGATCGCTTTTATGTTCAGAAAGTCTATCTGTCAAATTTCAATCATTTTCCTGTTCTAGAAAATTGCTAAAAACCAACTCTATTGCCAACAGAGAGGGTTCCTGTTTAATTCCCTGTCACTCGGGGACGAATATCACCTATTTGAAAGCGAAGACGGGGATGGTTTTTGAACAAAAATCATCCCCGACGGTTTTATTAGTAGAGCAAACAATCAACCCATCTATTCAATAAAGGAGAAAAATAATGGTAGACAAGATTTTCAAAGCCAACCCGAAAGATATGCGTGAGGCGGTTGCCGCGGCATTGCGCGTCATCAATCCCAAAGCCTCGCTGGACATTCTGGCAACCCTCAAGTTGACCCCCAGCCAAAGCAAAGATACGATTCACCTGACCGCCACCGACCTGGACAAAAGCATCTTTACCTCGTTCAAAGCCGAAGTCTTCAGCGATCACGCAATCACCATCCCCGCCAAGAAATTGGCAGAAATCCTCGCCGTTTGGAAAGACGAGAGTATCACGCTCAGCCACGACAACGACGATGGGATCACCCACCTGAGTGGAATCACCGAAGAAAAAATGCGCCTTATCACCCTGCCGGTGCTCGATTTTCCCAGTGAGCAGGTCCTTAACTTGTTTGACACCCCGCTGACGCTGAGCATCGAGGCGGAGACGTTTATCAAAGCCTTCAAACAGGTCGAATACGCAGCCAGTGCCGACATCGCCCGCCCCGTTCTGACCGGCGTGCACCTGACCATCGGCTCTGATTACTTGCGTATGGAGACCGCAGACGGCTATCGCCTGAACCAGGTCCAGATCGATTTGCCTGCGGATGAGAACCGCCCCAAGATTGACGCGGTTATTCCAGTCAAAGCCCTTGCGATCATCGTCAGCCAGAACAAGGACAAAGAACCGTTCCAATTCAGCTTCGGCGAGACTGGCTTGGAGATTTCGTGGAAGAATATGCGCTATGTAATCCGCAACCTGGAAGGAAACTATCCCAACACCGCTGCAATCATTCCCAAGGAATCGACAACGGGATTTATGACGTCGATCAACTCGTTATATTGGAAGCTGCGCAAAGCGCGGGTCATGGCGAATGACATCACCCATATCGTTATCCTGCGTTTCAATCATGAACAAAAAATGCTGAGCATCGAAGCCAACAATGGTGAAGGATCGGAATTTTACACCTCCAGCATCTCCGCCACAGCTCTCCACGAAGCGCAAGATATTCTGACTGCCTATAACATCGAATTTCTTCTGGATATGCTGGCCAGTTGTGATCCGTTGGACAACATCTTTTTCCACATGACCAAGCAGACAGACCCACTCAAGGTCACGACCTCGGACAAGAATTTCATGGCATTGATTATGCCGATGCATATTCCGGACGAAAAACCGCCCCAATCTAGTCCAGTCGAAGGACAAGTTTCCCAAGAGGGAGCAGAAAACAGCATCGAGGAAGCGGTTCAAGACGATGACACAAAGGTCGAAACGGCAAAGCCTCAATCAACTTCTGAAGAACGCATTGCGCAGATCATGGATCTCTACAGCCAGGATTATGGCGTTCAGGAGATTGCAACCCAACTTAACCTTTCGGCGCAATTCGTTCGCACGGTGCTGCGTGAACACGTCAGCGTCGTGGCTGCCGAATAACTTAGGCATTCAAAACTCGTCGACGGGTATTAGCATCATCCCCTTCGCTCACAATCACGCGTAAAGCTGAGAGGAACGGTCAATTGTGAGCGAAGGAGGCAG
>JBAWYZ010000192.1:0-5045 GCA_037143255.1 Leptolinea sp.
GACACCCGATACTAATAATATGATAAATTCTGTTTCGAGTGACAATTCTATGGCTTTACTGGCGACCGGTTTGAAAAGTAACAGCGTTCAATCCGAAATCTCAATTGCTATCATGAAGCAGATGCAAGACCAGCAGCAAGGATTTGCCAATGCCCTGCTGGAAATGATTCGCCAGGGTCCCATGCCAGATGGCACCGGGCAGGTCATCAACATTGGCGCTTGAATAAAGCTACCATTTGATTATTGGTAAAGTGGCGACCCTGAGGGTCGCCGCTATTTTTTACAAAACAATGTTTTATTTGCAGAAATACAGTTGCGTTCCCGGATCATCTACGATGATTTCTGATCGGCCTTTATATAATTTAACCATACCGCAGGTTATCACACAATCCCCAACAGAAACCGCCGGCGGGTTGGCAGTATCAAATGAAAGCGCATAAAAACCGCTTTTCGAGCTAACATAATTGATAAAGAAAGCCTTACCTGAGTTATACGTGCCAGTAATTTTCCCAGAAACGCAAACCTCCTGACCGATATAATCATCCGCCTGCTGGGGCGAAATTTGCACAAATGGAATTTTATCTATTTCGCCGGAATTCGGCGGGCGGGCATCTTCACTTTTTCTAGATTCTGTCTCGTCTGTGGGAGGAAAATTTTTCGGTTGCGGGGCATTCTTTTCTTGCGCCGCCTGCGTGGTAATATACGAAAGGACGGCATTGGTGGCCCGATAATCCGGTTCTGTTGATGAATTAGACTGGCGGACAGGCGAGCATGCGCAACAGCCAAAAATGGCAAGCACAGCAATTTGCAAAATTATTTTCACTTATCCCCTCCGTTGCATTTAAATTGCGTGAAAATTTTCCATCCATTGGTTACGGCAGCCGCGCTGGTCCACCCGCACACATCGGTTCCGAATACACGAATCCCCCGCTTGCGAATAGATTGGATCAGGTCTGCATTGGGTAAATTGTATTGATTATTTAGACCGGCGGAATATACCGCAACGGTCGGTTTGACTACATCCAAAAAACTACCCCCCGTTGCGGTTGCCGAACCATGATGCCCCAGTTTAAGCAGATCAGCTTTAAGCGGCAATCCGGCGCGCACCAGGCCGTATTCAGCCGTCTCGCCTACATCGGCCATCAAATCAGCCGTTGATTTATTCCAGCGCAACCGCAGCGCCAGCGATCCTTCGTTTTCTTCAGCTTTCCAATCATGGTTTGGATTAATGACGGTCAATTCAACGCCATCCCATTGGATAACCTGCCGGTATCGCCAGATTTCCACGCGCACCATTTCATCCAATGCCATTTGATCTACAGGAAAAAATGGATCAATGGCCACAGCGCCAACTGGAATAGCCTTAAGTACCTGATCTAATCCGCCAGTATGATCAGGATGATTATGGGTAAGGATCAGCCAATCAAGCTGATCAACCCCGGCAGCTTCGAGGGCAGCAAGAATGGGCGACCGGGCTGGGCCTGTATCAATAAGCGCGAAGCGGCCGTGCGGAGATTGCAAAAGAATCGCTTCCCCCTGCCCAACCGGCAAGAAATGCAGCACCAAATTATCGGTTGCAAATTTAAGTAGCCCGGCAGGCGGCTGAACTGGCTTGTTGGTGGCGGTAACCGCGAGTTCTTCCGATTGATTGACATGAATGGTGGGAACCAATCGGTACCCTTGATTTCCAGTTTCTGATTGGGAAATTGATTGCGCCGGTGGTTGAACTTGAATAGCAGCCCCGGACGAATCATCTGGATCAGATAGATGCAAGCAACTTGACATCAACCCAGAGATCAAAATCGGAAGCAAGAAAAACTTGGAATGGATTTTTTTGATTTTCATTTCCACCTTGAATGGATTATACCTATTATTGGTGGAATTGGAAAATATTAAATATTTGCTCAAGTACAAAATAAATCATCATGAATCATTTCAACTGGTTCTTACCAGAACACTCAATTATTCCAAATCTGATTGTGTACTTTGTGGTAACTTTTCGCTGATAACCAAATAAAATACGCTGAGCCATTACCAACTTCCAATTAATTACTGACCTACCTCTGTTGCTAATTTATCACCTGGAACCATCGCTGCTTAAATTTATTCAACTAGAATTCACAGGCAAATCGGCTATACGCATATTGAATTACGCTGATAAACAAGATGTACTACAATCGTTTTACGTTATCTTGATCGTCCAGAGGGTCGTATGAATGTGACAACCGTTTCATCTAAATATTAGATTATCGTCTCCAAAGAAATCCGTGAGCACTTAAAGATTCGCCCCGGGCAGAAATTGCAGATGATCGTGAAGAAAAGGATCGATAAATATGAATCTTACTGATTCATCCGGTTTATTTGAAGACTTTATTGATTCACCCATGCAGGCGCTTTATCCCCGTTATTGAAAAAACCAAAGAATTAATTGTGTCTCCACAGAATTATTTCGAAATTCTCAAAAGGGGTCACGCTGTATTTGGAGATGCTGAAGCCAACCATGCAGTTGGTTTTTTCAAGAATGGCAGGTAACAGATATTGTTACCTCATTTGAAGATGACTATTTGTCTCATCTAGCCACCACACAATCAGAAGAAGCTGTTCTATGGAAAATGGACGCACATTTCAAAGACATCCCCGGCCTATATTTCGAAGGAATATTTCCGATTATTGGGCGGATACAGAGGCGACCCTAAGGGTCGCCTCTGATCTTATTGTGGTTTTTGACTTACGCCCCAATATTAATGATTTGACCGGTGCCATCCGGCATGGGTGGATGTTTGATCATATTAGCCAATGTATTGCCTAAGGAAATCTGCAGTTCCTGTCGCTCATTGAACCCTGCCATACTAACAAGGTTCATTACTGCACGATTCTTTCCCCTGGCTTCCACTACGGAAAGTGATGTTTCATTTAAAGGAAGGTTGTTCATATTTTTTCGTTCGGTCATCATCCACCACCTATTTTAGAAAAGGATTTGCATTAGCGCTAAAGATATGGGTTGATGCAAATTTCAGGCCAAGATTGACCGTTCTTGAATAAGTGGAACATCTTCTAATTTTGGTTCATGCACCGGAAACTTGCGTTGTGCCTTTTAGAGCAAAAAGCAAAATTCTTATCCAAATTCTGGGATACCGTTGACGCTACATTATGAGCGATTTTCATCCGCGACATTTGCGCCCGTGATTACAATAATGCGAGCAATTAACCTTCTATCGAGAGACCTATTTTGGTATTTTCACGCGCGATTCACCAAGCCCTGCCGGCATTATTTGCCTTAAGGCCTATCTGCATATTCTGCCTGCTGGCCTGATAGCATATTCTGCCTCTACGCCAGCGTGCAACTATTTCCTTTTGGCGGGGATGCAATTTCTTCCTTCTGGCCAGCCTGCATCAAATTCCTTCAGGCGGGCAGGTAAAATTTTCCCCCAGGCTGCCAACCGGAATTTTCTGCACTCCAATAAGATGCACTTTTTGCCTCTCTACAGAGTGCAAAATTTGCACGAGTTTCATATTCTCTACTTAATTAACTACCTTCTACTACTTTAAAATCTTTTTAACTTTTTTATTCATCAATCGCGGAAGAATGAGTCCTGGCATTAAACTTTCGGGGAAGTCCAAATTCCAATCATACCGCGGACTGCGCGAGGGCTGCTTGAGGGCATCTACATCAATAGATCCGCTGTCAAGGTCATTCAAGAAACGGATGAGCGCCAGACTGACCAATTGGCTGGCTGGCAGCCGCTCGCGATCCGCCAGATCTTTGATGCGCGTTCGCAAAGCCGGAGGCAAATCATAAGTAGCACGCTGCTCACGCCGTGAGGTGATCTTGGCACGCTCTCTGGCTTTCTTCTCGCGCTGCTGACGGGGCAGTTGTGATTCAGACTTACGCCGTTCCATTCCTGAAAGCAGATCGGCCACGGCCGGGTCGAGTAACGGGCGGCGTTCAAATTTAGGTTCAGGCATCCAGCACCTCCAATAGATGGTCCAAACACTGCGCATAGCCGCCAACGTGTTTGCCTTTTTCGGCATATCCGTTCAGCACTGTGGATTCCGGCGAGTATTCCCACAGACTCTTGCCGAAGGCGGCGGCTTCACGGGCGCGTGTATCCTGCGGGATGGGCGGCCAGACGCGTTTGCCAAATGTCTTGACGATCTCTTGCAGTTGAGCCAGCGTCTCGCGGGTGGTACGGTCAAAGAAAGTGGGCAGGATGGCATAGTCTTCAAAAGAATGACCGCGCTGCGAAACCTCACCCATGGTAAGCAAAATCTCGCGCACACCGTCTACCGCCAGAGCGTCCAACCGGGTGGGGATGACCACAAAATCCGAAGCTACCAGCCCGTTGACGTGCAGGACATCCAGCGAGGGAGCCATATCCAGCAGCACGACGTCATAATCCAAATCCTGCAGTGAGTTGGCCAGGATGGATTCGCGGAAGTCGGAAACGGTGATCTGACGCTTGACCTTCTCAGTCATTTTGTCGCCAGGCAGGATATCCAGATTATCGCGGGCATGCACGATGACCTTGCGCAGTGGCACATCATTGACAATGAGGTCGAACAGACCGGGGGTTTTATCGAAGCCAAGCGAGAAGGCTACATGTCCCTGGGGGTCGAGATCGACGAGCAGGGTGCGGCGGCCGAGGCGGGCCAGTCCGTGGGCGAGGGTGACGGCGGTAGTGGTCTTTCCGACGCCTCCTTTTTGGTTGGCAAAGGCAATTGTTTTCATAGGCTTTTAAGTGGTTCCTTGAAAAGAGCTGATTTCCCTGCTAAGGGTCGCCCTACTGATATTATAAGGGTCGCCGGTGGGTTTTGTCAAGTGGCGACCCAATGGGGCGACCCTGCTAAATCAGCAGGGTCGCCGCTAAAGGCGCTGAGAGGGATATTTAGGGGCTGAGAAGGGCAGGGGGGTACAGAAGAGAGGGTTAGGGCAAAAAGTGTGCCAGGAAGGGAAAATTTGTAATCCCCAACCCCCCTCTGCGAAGCGGCCTTTAGGGTGTGGATGGAAAAAGCGCAGGCTTGCCCTGGAGAAAAACATCCAGTGC
>JBAWYZ010000193.1:0-5038 GCA_037143255.1 Leptolinea sp.
CGATCTGCTACCCTGAACATCGCCCGATTGCTTCTCCCGCTGACGCGGATTATCCGAACATGTATGGCACCGGAGTAGTGATGCTCAGGCAAAGGAGCTGTGATGGCAGTGCATCCAATTATTTTCTCTGGTATAATTTTTTACCTGTACTAAGAAGTTTCATGTCTATCTATCACTTATTAGGAGCAAAGTTTGGCATTTAACCCACTAAATTGGCTGATGGGGTTGTTTTCCCTCGATATCGGAATAGATCTGGGGACTGCCAATACTTTAGTTAACGTCCGCGGGAAGGGTATCGTAATCAATGAACCTTCCTATGTTGCGATTGATAAAAAGACTCGAAAAGCGCTGAAAATTGGTGCAGAAGCCAAAGAAATGGTTGGGAGAACGCCTACAAATGTAATTGCAGTTCGTCCGATGCGTGATGGAGTAATTTCTGAATTTGAAATTACCAAAGCCATGCTGGAATATTTTATTGTCAAGGCTCATCAGCAAACCATTGTGCCATTGCCGAGCCCGCGGGTAGTAATTGGTATTCCATCCGGAGCTACCGAGGTAGAAAAGCGCGCCGTGTATGATGCGGCAAAGGCGGCCGGTGCCCGCGAAGTTTATCTAATTGAAGAACCGCGCGCTGCCGCGCTTGGGGCAGGTCTGCCTGTTTCTGAAATCATGGGCAGCATGGTTGTTGATATCGGTGGCGGCACCACAGAAGTAGCCGTCATGTCGATGGGTGGCATTGTGGTATCCCGCTCGCTGCGTGTGGCCGGTGATGAATTGGATCAGGATATTGCTCTGTATATCCGCAATAAATACAACCTTTTCATCGGTGAACGCATGTCTGAACTAATCAAGATCCAAATCGGTTCCGCATTTCCTCTTCCAGTTGAAAAGACAATGACAGTGCGCGGACGAAACCTCGTCACCGGTTTGCCGGAAGGGATTGAAATATCTTCTGTAGAAATCCGAGAAGCCATTTCGGGTTCCATCCAGGTGATTATTGATACCATCAAAGATGCCCTGGATGAAGTACCGCCAGAAATTATCGCCGATTTGATTGATGGTGGAATTTGCATGGCCGGCGGGACTTCTCAGGTGCAGGGTTTCCCAGAACGGTTATCTGATGAATTAAAACTACGCGTCTGGGTTGCCGAAGACCCCATGACATGCGTTGCCAGAGGAGCCGGAGTAGTTCTGGAACATCTGGATGTGTATAGAGATTTCCTGGTTCCGATAGAACGAACGGGTACCCGGCGGTAGGATATAATCCGAGTGTTCATGTCTCAAATGAACACCGAAAATCGAATGAAAGTATTTTCTCCTGGTAGTTGGCGGCCGGCTATTGTTACCCTCCTCGTCGCCGGAATTGTAATTTTTGCACTGGCGGGTTACCTGGCGCCGATGCTGCGGCTTGCGCTCAATCCGGTGGTCGGTTTACAGAGTTGGATTTCAATCCGTTATTTAGCGCTGTATGATTTCATCACAGTTCCGCGGGATGTGGCCAGTTTGCGTCAACAAAATGCCATTCTGACCAATGAAAACTCGCAGCTTCAAACCCAGATTATCCAATTGCAGCAGCAGTTGCGTGAAGCTCAAGTGTTATATGCGCTTTTGGATTTTGCCCGCTCCAGGCCAGAAAACGAATATGTGGCCAGCGCGGTCATTGGGCGCGATCCCAGCCCATTCTTGAGTTATGTGATCATCGGCCACGGTTCGGATTCCGGTTTGCGCCATGGAATGCCGATTGTGACTCAGCAAGGTTTGGTTGGCCGGGTGGATGCGGTGACAGCCGGCGCCGCCCGTGTGCAGCTTATCACAGATCCAGGCTCGACGGTAAATGTGCGCTTGCAATCCACACAAACGGAGACGCTGCTAAAAGGTTCACTTACCGGCGATTTAACGTTGGAAATGATTCCGCAAGAGGTTAAATTAAAAGCAGGAGATCTTGTTTTGACATCCGGTCTGGGAGGCACATATCCGGCAGATATTCTCATCGGGCAGGTAGTTTCCATTCAAAGCCGCGAAGGTGAATTGTTTCAGTCTGCCTCCATCCAACCAGCGGTGGATTTTACCAGGCTGCGTGCTGTTCTGGTAATTTCCAACTTTAAACCTGTGGATATCGAGCCGCTTACCCCAATATTGGTTCCATAAAATGCCGGCTTTATTAGGCGTTCCTGTATTAATTCTGACAATGGTTTTGCAAACCACTGCTTTTTCGCGTATGCCTCTTTTGCACGGTACAGCGGATATTGTTTTGTTGGTAATATTAGCCTGGATGCTGAACGAGAGAGTTCGGAACGGTTGGGATTGGATGGTCATGGCTGGGCTGATGGTCAGTTTTGTATCAGCTTTACCGTTATTTCTTCCTTTTGTAGGCTACTTCCTTGCTGCCATTCTGGCATTCTGGCTCAAGC
This sequence comes from Leptolinea sp., assembly GCA_037143255.1. Lineage (GTDB taxonomy): Bacteria > Chloroflexota > Anaerolineae > Anaerolineales > Anaerolineaceae > Leptolinea. The sequence goes on from JBAWYZ010000193.1 coordinate 2,412, forward strand.
GGCGAATCTGGCAGACTCCCATTCTGGCGATGCTGTTTTCGGCATTTTTGGGAACGGTTATGATCCAGTCGCTTTCCCTGATTGTTCTCAATGTCCTCGGGACTGATATTTCAATCCCAGCCGGGTATAGCCTGGTAATCCTTCCCAGCGCCTTGTGGAACCTGATTCTAGCCGTTCCGGTTTATACTCTGGTTGGAGAGCTGGCTGCCTGGGTTTATCCAAAAGAGAGTGGTGTATGAATTCTGATCATTCAATCCATCCATTTGAAAACTGGCGGTTATTCGTCGTCTTTGCTGTGATTGGCGGCGTGTTTCTGTTTTTTGCTGTCCGTTTATTTAACCTTCAAGTAATCAATAGCGGTAGCTTTATTGCTCAGGCCGAAGAGAACCGCACCCGAAATGTAAGTGAACCAACGCAGCGCGGCATTATCACAGACCGCAATGGTTTTGTTCTTGCCCGCAATGTGCCTTCCTATAATGTCACTATCGTACCTGCTAGCCTCCCAACGGATGAGGGCGCGCTTCAAGAAGTGTACCGACAGCTCAGCCAGTTGATTGACATCCCGGTGAATAATGGGGTTATCAATGACGATTCTGTCAAGACATTCAAGTATTGCGACACGGATTTTGGCATTGCGCAAATTGTTTTTATTGGCGATACGAACGCTCCGTACACACCGGTTGAGATTAAATGCAATATTGACGAAAAGACTACAAAAATCATCCAGTCAAAAGCAATGGATTGGCCAGGTGTGGGGATTGAAGTCGTTGCGGTGCGTGAATATCCCACTGGTTCCCTTACCTCAGAAATTATCGGTTTTCTCGGCCCCATCCCCGCACTTTTGGAAGAACAATTAAAAGAGAAGGGGTTCGTCCCCGGGCGGGATAAGTACGGATATGCCGGCATAGAAAGCTATATGAATGATGTTCTGACCGGAACAAATGGAAAACGGGTTGTTGAAGTAGATGTAGCCGGGAAAGAAATTCGTAATATTGTTGACCCGATTGACCCGGTACCAGGGGGTAATTTGAAATTATCCATCGATGTCCGGCTGCAAAATGCAGCCAAGACAGCGCTCATAAGCGAAATCGAATTCTGGAACACGTATTTAAACAAAATTCGTTCCTCCAACGGGGTGACGATAGCCATGAATCCCAAAACCGGTGAGATTCTAGCATTGGTTTCCTATCCGACCTTTGAGAATAACCGCATGGCTCGCATTATTCCGTCATATTATTACAACCAGATCAGTAATGACCCAAACCGGCCTTTGTTCAACCATGCTATTTCGGCTGAGCATCCGCCGGGTTCAGTTTTCAAGATGGCCCCTGCGATTGGCGCGCTGAATGAAGGTGTTATTGATCCAAACAAAGAAATTGAAGATTTGGGAAAAATCACCATTGAACAAAAGTTCACCGAAAATGAAGTGGGAAGACCGCGCGATTTTGTTTGTTATGATCAAAATGGCCATGGCATGGTCAACTTCCTGCGCGGTGTTGCGCTGTCCTGTGATGTATATTTTTATAAGATCGGTGGTGGATATAAAGACGAGGTTCCAAACGGCGGATTGGGAATCTGGCGGATTGCCGAATATGCACGAGCCCTCGGGTATGGCGCCATTAGCGGGATAGAACTGCCCGGTGAAGCCTCCGGTCTGATTCCTGACCCGACCTGGAAACGGATTCAAATTGGTGAAAACTGGTCAACGGGTGATACGTATATTGGCACTATGGGGCAGGGATATGTTTTGTCTACGGCGCTGCAAGTTTTGCTTTCCGATGCTATCATCGCCAATGATGGCAAGTTTATGCAGCCAACCCTTATTCGTGAGATAACGGATACGGCCGGCAACGTAATTCAACCTTTTACCCCAAAAATGAAATGGGATATCACCGTTGATCCCAAAATTCGGGTTTTTGATGAGAATAATATCCCAACCGGGGAGATGAAAACGGTACAGCCCTGGACAATTCAGCTTGCCAAACAAGGCATGCAGGAAGTTATCTCAAATGGAACGGCGACGAAAGAATTTCGAGGTGATGACGCCTTGAAAATTGCCGGAAAGACCGGAACAGCGGAATATTGTGACAATATTGCCCAGGCAAAAGACCTGTGCAAGCCGGGCGCCTGGCCAACACATGCCTGGTTTATGGCGTATGCCCCCTATGATGATCCGGAAATTGCCGTCATGGCTTTCGTGTATAATGGTGGAGAGGGCGCAAGCGTAGCAGCCCCGATTGTTAGAAGAATAATAGATGCCTATTTTGAATTAAAGGCGGTTGATGCGGCAGCAAATGTGCAATAGTAACCCGGAATTAATATGATAAACTCCGCCACTCTGACCAGTGAACAGTCCGCTGTTTTCCAAATCAAAGGGACTAATGATGGACTTCTGATAACCCTGCGAGAAGGCGAATGGACGGTGCTGCGCGAGCAGCTACTGGGCAATATCCAAGAACAATTATCCTTTTTTCAAGGCGCCCGGGTTGCATTGGATGTTGGCGGGCAGGTTCTGAAAGCCGCAGAGCTGGGCGCGCTGCGGGATAAACTGGGTGATTTTGGCATCACCCTCACAGCGGTTATCAGCGCCAGCGAAACTACCGAGAAAACCGCGTTAATGTTAGGGA
>JBAWYZ010000194.1:0-5026 GCA_037143255.1 Leptolinea sp.
ATTAAAAACCCTGCCGTTGACATATTTCCCCATCAAATACTCATCATTAATTAATCGCAGCATGGTAACCAGGATAACAGGTAGAAGAACGCCATTTAATGTCTGGCTGAGCATCATAGCTTCGATCAACGATTTTATTGGAAGAAGAATTATTCCGGCACCCAATACAATCAAAGCCGTATAGATACCAAAAAACATTGGTGCTTCTTTCCAATCCCGGCTAATACTGCTCTCCCAGCCAAAAGCCTCACAAATTGTATAAGATGTGGAAAGTGGAAGAATTGCAGCGGAAAACAAGGACGCATTGAGCAACCCAAGGGCAAAGAGTATAGTTGCGTTTTCGCCAGCAAGCGGTCCCAAGGCGATGGCGGCGTCTTTTGCCCCTTCAATACGCATACCGGTTTTATATAGGGTTGCGGCACAGGCAATTGTAATGAAAGCTGCCACAAGAACAGCAAATGCCGAACCTACCAATACATCCACTTTTTCGTATTTGTAATCTTCTAGTTTGATGCCTTTATCCACAATTGATGATTGCTGATAGAACTGCATCCATGGTGCTATCGTTGTACCAATAATAGTTACAAAAATAGTTACATAACCAGCATCCAGCTTAAAACTGGGAGTAATTGTTGCCTGAAAGACCTCTGCCCAGTCAGGTTTAGCCAAAAACCCGGAAGCCACATATGCCAGATAGATGGCACTAGCGACTAGAAAAATGCGTTCAGTGGTTTTATAGTTTCCCTTTACAATTAGAAACCAGACTCCTAAGGCAGCAAGTGGAACGGATATGTATTTTGAAACACCAAATATCTCCATGCTTGCGGCCACACCAGCGAATTCAGAAACCGTGTTGGCTAGGTTTACCAATAGTAACAAACCAAGAATTCCAGTTGTCCATTTTACACCCAGCGTTTCGCGAATTAAATCTGCCAATCCTTTTCCGGTAACCACTCCCAATCGGGCAGACATCTCTTGAATGATCACCAAAGCAAGAGCAACCAATGGCATCATCCAGAGCAATGTATAACCGTAATGCGCCCCGGCAACAGAATAGGTAGCAATTCCCCCTGCATCGTTATCCACATTGGCTGTGATAATGCCTGGTCCGACAACAGCTAGTAAAAGCAAAAATCGCGCCCGATATTTCTTTAGACGTTTCATAATTGACATGTTGTCTTCCCGAATGGTTGATTAATGGTACAGTTTTGGAAGACGTTTTTTCCAAGCAGTCGGAATAATTTTATCCAGGGCATCATCAGCGGTGACAATGCCATGCAACACATTGTTTTGGTCAACAACTGGTACTGCCAGCAGGTTATATTTTGATATCAACTGCGCACAGCGGTCCTGGTCGTCAGCCAAATTCAATGTGATGACCCGCGTTTCCATGAAATCCTTGATATGGGATTTTGGATTTGCCAGAACCAGTTGCCGAAGAGAAGAAACTCCCAGGAGATGCTCTTCTTTATCGGTGACATACAAATAGTAAATCGTCTCTGCATCGTTGGCTGTTTCGCGAATGCGGGTAATTGCTTGTCCGGCAGTAAGGTCTACCGGTAAGGTGACAAATTCAGTGGTCATGATGCCACCGGCTGATTCTTCTGGATAAGTAAGCAGTTTTCGGACATCCTCGGCATCATCTTTTTCCATCAGATTAAGCAGTTGTTCTGACCGGTCTTCAGGTAGCTCGGCCAAAAGGTCTGCGGCTTCATCCGGCGACATTTCTTCCAAAACATCTGCAATACGCTGATTTGGGAGTTTTTCCACCAGGCTAGCCTGAAAATCCGGTTCTACTTCTTCCAGGGTTTCAGCCAGAGTTTCATCATCCAGCGATTCAAGCAATTTGCTGCCTTCTTGCCGATTCAGGTCAGATAGGATTTGGGCCAGATCTGCCGGATGCATGATAGAAAGTTTGTCGCTCGGCACTTTTAGGCGTAAGGGTTCATCATGATTCAACAACTCAATATCTTCCCAGGAGATCATCCCGGAAGGTAATGTCCCCAAGCCTTTTTTTGCGATAGAGGGGGCTGGCTTGCTTAAACCGAGCCGGCGTAACAAACCTGACCCTCCGATATCGGCATTGGAAACGTAAAATCCACCGTCAACCCGAGTGATTTCAAGGTCATTAACCCGCACGACTCGGATACCGTTGGTATCAATAATTTGTTTATCCAAAACCTCTTCTACCAGGAATAGATCATTGTCGATTGTTGCGTATTCAATAATTTCGTCAAGATGTTTGTTTAATGGAATGGTGGGTGCAAAAAGTGCCGCTACATCAATAATTGGCACTAATAATGTGCCGGTTTTTCGTTTGATCTTCAAAGCCACAATTTTCGGAATAGGAATATTGGTCTGAGTAGCAACTAGATCAACCAGAATGCCAATAGTGCCACCGTCCACATCGGATACTTTCCGTCCCATAAATTCGCTGATGAAGGGCATATTTTACCTCCTCACATACAAACGCCCCAAAGCCAGGAGCGCATTAGGTTAATCATTTCTTATCGAAAGGATAATAGCACTTGGTTTAAACGGTGTCAATGACATTGCCATTGTCAGTTAAACTTGAATATCAATTTTGGCAGATGCTTTTATTGTGTGCGTATTCATTTTCTCATCAATTATGTGATTTTTTATTTAGGGTAATTTGCACATTCTACCATTTTTAAGTTACAATAAAGATAGTTTCCTCTGGGGGTGAAGAGGATTTGTAAAATGATGGGCAACAAATGAAGACACGGTTTTTCTTCCTGGTGTATGATTAAACAATCATAATGGGCAAAGCCATTATTACTATAAGGAGAAAAAAATGACTGTTGCAAAATCTGGAACTTACTACCACAAGAGAAAAGCTTTATACGAAGTAACGCGCGATATCACTGCCGTTGCGATGGGTTTTCAACCCGCAGATTTAATTATTAAGAACGGCAAATTAATTAATGTAAATACCGCTCAGGTTCAACCCGGAATTGATGTTGCCATTCGGCATGGTTTTATTGCCCTGGTTGGCAATGCAGATCATGTTTTGATTGACGAAAATACAACTGTTCTCGATGCAAAGGGAAGGTATCTGGCCCCCGGTTTTATCGATAGCCACATGCACGTTGAAAGTACCATGGTGGATATTCGCAGTTTTGCTGCGGGCATCTTGCCCCATGGAACAACCACTATTTGCCCGGATAACCATGAGATTACCAATGTCTTTGGATTGAAAGCCGTTGAATTATTCCACAAGGCATCTGAAGGTCTTCCACTTAAGGTTTATCTGGCAATGCCGGTTTGTGTTCCTTCTATTTCAGGTTTCGAAGATGCCGGCGCTACCATTACCGCAGAAGAAGTGGCGAAAGCGTATGCCGAAGGTTGGGCTCAGATGCAAGGCGAGCAAATGAATTTCCCTGGCATCATTTATGGAGACCCCAATACGCACGCCATTACGGCCGCTTCTCTAAAAGAGGGTGTAATATTAACGGGTCATTATGCCTCTCTGGAATTGAACAAAGGCCTGAATGCATTTATTGGCGCTGGTATGAATGCCTGTCATGAATCCACAACTGCCGAAGCCACCTTAAAACGGGCTCAGTTGGGGATGTATCCCCAGCAGCGTTATGGTACTGCCTGGCTGGATATGCCGAATACCATCAAAGCTGTGACTGAGAACCCGGGAATGGATACCCGCTTTTTCTCTATGGTAACGGATGATGTAACCCCGGCTACCGTTGCCTATGAAGGTCATTTGGTACGGGTCGTTCGGGATGCCATTAAACAAGGCGTAAACCCGATTACTGCAATTCAAATGGTCACAATCAATACCGCACAATTGTTAGAGAAGGCCCGCTATATTGGAACGATTTCTCCAGGGCGGGCAGCCGATATTCTCATCTTGAGTGACCTGGTCAATGTAACCATTGATGAAGTCTATGCAGATGGGGTTTTAGTCGCCAAAGACGGTAAGATGGCTGTTGAGTTTACCCAATATGATTATCCAGAATGGGCATTGAAATCTATTCACCTCAATAAACTTACCACCAAAGATTTCATGATCCCAGCATCGAAAACCGAGAAAGTCCGGGTTATGCGGGTATATCCCGGAATGGTTCACACCACGGAAGAACATGTTGAATTAACTCCCAAAGATGGTGGGTTACAGTCTGATCAATCCAGAGACATAGCAAAAATTGCCATTCTGTATCGGCACCAAGAAAAAGAAGGCCTGACCGGATCGAAAGGACTGGGTTTTATGACTGGGGCGACATTGAAACCTAGAACAGCTTTTGCCTCAACGGTTTCTCATGACTGCCACAATTTGCTGGTTCTGGGGACGGATGATGAGTGTATGGCTTTGGCCGGTAATGCTCTTATTGACGCCGGTGGCGGCTTTGCTGTTGTTGTTGATGGTAAATTGGAAGCCATGATGGCGCTGCCTTTGGCCGGTTTAATGACTTTGGATCCGGTTGAAACTGCGGCCAAACAGGTATGCCTGGTGGAGGATGCTATCAAGAAAGCCGGATGCCCCGCAGATTCTGTTGAAATGACTTTGAGTTTGCTTGGTTTGATTGTTCTGGAGGAGTTACACCTTTCCAATAAAGGATTGGTTGAGTTGAAGCCCGGGCAACCACCTAGATTTGTTGATCTAGTAGTGGAAGCCTGAGCCGAATCTGATCGAATTTGAAAAGAAGGAGGTGATATAAAGTTTTGTGATGTACCTGCTTTTAAGGTAGTTAGAATCAAAAAATCTTTAGGAGGAAGTAATGAAAAAGAATATTATTTGGCAAACCATTGTTGTTCTAATCCTGGCATCCATGCTAATTACCGCATGCGCCCCGGCTGTGACCCCTGCTCCTGTAGAACCTGCAAAACCTGCTGAGCCTGCCAAACCGGCAGAACCCGCGAAACCTGCAGAACCTACCAAAGCACCGGAACCTGCCAAACCCGCAGCTCCCGAGGAATTCACATTTGGGCTCTTAATGGTTGGTCCATACAATGACCGCGGTTGGAGCCAGGCTCATTATGACGCTGGCCT
>JBAWYZ010000195.1:0-5025 GCA_037143255.1 Leptolinea sp.
GGGTGATTATCGGATATATTTTCGGCGGCATCTTTGCCTTGCAAGTTGTCTTCTTACTGATTGCGGTTATTGGTTCATCCTTTGGAGGGTTTTAATCGCTCGCCACTTTTTTTCATGGTATAGACGTCTATCAATTCAATGTCACTGAAAATTCAATTGTAAAATGTTGCCAAAAACAGAACTGCTCAGCAGGTATTATTAGTCGTCAACCCAAAGGAATCACGAAAAAGATAAATTGATTAGATAAAGTACATGTTGTTACCAAAGAATTATTAAGTAAAGCATGTAAAAAAATAATTTTATTCCCCTTTCTTATTTCGTGATATTTTTGTATTTATTAATTTGTTTCTGGATGGCTACCCAAAAGCCCCAATATTCAACCCGCAATCGAAGGAACCATTCTCGCTGCGGTTGTACTAACCATTACTCCGAATAGAACTCTTATCCATCTTTGGACACATAGCATTATCCCAAACAAAAGGTAAAGTTGAACTTGCAACCCAAACTCCATTTTTGAAGGATCATTGCTCATGTTATTGAAGTATCGCGAACCTGTTAGCGGTTTGACACACCTTGGAGCGGCTATTGCTGCTGCTCTCGGTTTGATTGGTCTGCTCATTATTGGTAGGGGCGACCCTCAAAAAATCATTGCGTTTCTGGTTTATGGCATTAGTCTGGTGTTGATGTTCTCGGCCAGCGCAGCTTATCACCTGATCCGTACTAATCCGCAATTCGAATTGCGCCTCCGCATGCTGGATCATACCGCCATCTATCTATTAATTGCCGGCACGTATACGCCAATTTGCCTAACATTCTTCACTGGTTTCTGGCGTTGGGGATTACTTGGCTTCGTATGGGGTTTTGCCCTGGTAGGAATCATCGTCAAGATGTTTATTATCAACGCGCCGCGCTGGGTTTCCGCAGGCATCTATCTCATCATGGGATGGTTAGCCGTATTTGCAATACAACAAATTATCACAACTATGCCGGCCGGCGCCATGTTTTGGTTAGTTGCCGGTGGATTGTTCTTCACAATGGGGGCAATCATCTACATCACAAAAAAGATGGATTTCTTCCCCGGGGTCTTCGGTTTTCATGAAGTTTGGCATATCTTTGTCATACTTGGCTGTTTAAGCCATTTCATTCTAGTAGCGCAATTTGTCGCTTCCACCGCAGGAATTGCTTAATTATACATAGCAAGCATCTAAAGTTTGAAATAATTGACCAAAGATGTCTTCTTGGGTCAATTTTGCTACTTGCAAATTACATAGCAAACCGTGTATAGTATAGGTAGTTAGGGAAGGAACCTACAAACCGAAGCTGATGATTGGAGAGAGAAACCATGAGTCTTCTACAAAGTTTGTTTGCTGATAAAAAACAGACATCCCAGCTACACACGGCGTTTTCGATGGGAATGCAGCAGGCCAAACAGCATCTGTGGGAGGTCGCCCTGCCGAATTTCTTAATCGCTGTTGATCTGGCGCACAGTTACGCCAAAGCCCAGGTTATGTTATGTATTTGCTACGGCCATCAAGTAGATGATGAAACAATAAAGATCCACTTGCGCCATCTTCAAAAAGCCGATGCAAAACTGGCAGAAAAAATTGCAAGCCTTCCCGGGGCTGCCAGAGTGTTGTGCCTGGGAACAACACAAGAAACGGAAACGCCTCCGTATACGAAAGTCCTGGTGGAGGTTCGCGACCACCATAAATTACCATCTCTTTTGGATTTACGGCTCACGCCCAGCGCTTATCTTGATCTAATTACCAGTATGGTCAATGATGAAACCATTACCCGAGTAAAAATAAAGGATACAAAAGATATTGTTTCCCTGCCGGAACGTTGCTGCCCCAGCCTTACGCCCAAAGGGGAGGCCGCATTGGATGTCTGGGAGTCCACTTTCTCCATCTTTGCCGACAATGCGATGGCATTAATCGAACAAAATTAAGCGCATCCTTTTCATAATTCCAAAATTTAGTTAACCGGGATTGTTCAATCATTTCGGTGTATGATAGACATGATTTGAAAGGATGTGTTTTGTATGTTAATTACGACAGCCCGGGAGCTGCTTTCCCCCCACCAATCGGCCATCGTGTTTTTTACGCATGGGCAAGGTTTTAATATGGATAATTCCGGTGAGGGCGAAACCGGCAGTTGGCTATTAAGTCCCGAACTGGTCAATAAAGTTGATAAAGTGATTGTCTATTTGCGGGATGATATCGAGAAGATCAATCACATCTACATGGGGGATTTTCATAGCCTGCGAAAAGGCGACCGATCTCGACGCTGGATTGTACGGTTTAATAACATAACTGAGCTGGGCACTACCTATATTCACTGGCTGCAATTCGGTAACGGCAGCACGGCGCCAGTCAATTATGTGGAAAATGCGTGAGACCCGGTAGATAAACTGATCAACAAATATTAATTTTGCGGCTCAAAAATTCCGGTATCCAGGACTCTCCCCGATTCTGGGTCAATAACAGCGATATTCAGACCGTTCTTATGATAGGAATAATCGCGATTGTTGATGAGAATGCCAGCATCCTCTTCGCCAGAGATGCGGCCGGCACTGGATATTTGTAGATTAACCGGGAATTTTATCCCATTAAGATTTTCCCCGCGACTGGCAGCAAAAGTGATTTTTTTCGGAGAAAGATTTTCGTACATGACCTGATTTCCCCATACTACAGCAATGTAACTCATCCCAGATTCATTTTGCAGGTATTTCTGCAATTCAAATGAATTGAAAATACCTTTGATTTGATTATCCATCATGGCTGAAACATCGTGCATTACCGTCAAAACCAGCAGCTTTTCGCGGTATTTGATTAAGAAATCGGCCAAGCCCAACTGGCTGCAATTCGAATTTATGCCGGTGATGGAGATATCAGCGTAATCCGCTGCCTTCATCTCAAAAGCAGGCGCCAACACCCATTCCTTATTCACATACCCAAGAAAATCCTCTCCTCCAAATCGACTGCACACAGCACGTAATAAATCGGGACTCTTGATAACATACATCTCGTCCGGTGCGGTCTCGCCCTGCAACAACCCTTCGACTTTTTGCCCTGCCGTCCTCTCTAATGCTGGACTTTGCCGGGCAAAGTAGGCATAATTGATATTCATGCGGTTGTCTGCCGCGAATTCAGACAAACGTGCCCAGTTATCCAGGTTAAGCGGTAGGATTGCAACCGATTTATATTGAGCGGCTGCATCATCCCAGAAATCGGAGCGCAGACTGGTTTTCTTGCCTACCGGTTCGCTGTACATGCTGTGAAAATGCTGCAATAGGGGAGCAACTTCCACGTACTGGATGCCAAAACCGGCCAGCAAAATGACAGCCGTCACCCAATTACGGGATGACCATTTTGTAGCCTGACTAATGGCAAAAATAAAGATCAGGTAATACACCGGCCACAGCATGCGTTCTGTGCCGCGAAAAACACCCCACAGGCGCATCAGCGGTTCGGGTAGCGTGTAAGTGAACAAAACAAATTCGTTCCAAGTGACAATATTACTCAGGGAAAACACCACCAACACTGGAATGATGAGGATTAGCCCCACCTGATTGCGGAAGAGGGCTGAAAAAGGTGCCGCCTTACGCAAGAACAAGTTGATCATGCCGACGATCAAGAGCAATATTATCCCGATGCCCAGATAATTGACGTTAGGATAAGTGCCTGGCGCCAGCGGAAGGGGTTGAAAGAACTTCGACCAGCCTTCCACTGGATTGATAAAGGCATTCAGATTGGCCTTGAAATATCCAAGCCCGGCATCCGACATATCTACTGAATCGGTAAAAAAGCCGACCAACCACATAATCAGAGTGGTTGAAGTCAAACTGAGCACCAGATTCTTGCCAATGGGCAGCAGTTTCCGGTCTTTCAAATATCGTTCCAGCATTGCTCCGCAAAAAATCACGAACGCCATGACAAAGAAATAGCCCTGAATTAAAACTGCCATACAATGCACCACCGGCCAAAGCCAATTCCAGCGGTTTTCCCGTTGGTTGAGAAAGTACAGATACAAGGCGAGCAGTACAATCCATTGGCCGGAGAGCGGCGTGTAACGGAATACACGGAAGAGCAGAATATCTGCTATGCAAAAGAACAGTGGGGCAATTAAAGCCGCTGTGCGGTTTTTCGTCACCTCATACAGAATGAGCGCCGCAAGCCCACCTTGCATGATAAAACTAAACAGCGTCCACCAGCCAAAGTACTGAAAGGTTGCAGGTAATAGATCCCGCAGCAATTTAAAAGGGATGGCCAGCAACGGGATCGAATCGGTGAAGCACATACAGGAACCGCCCGGGTAGGCCATACTCTGGCTGAATCCGATCGGGAACGTCCAGGGGTCGTTGCGGTAAAACACCCAGCCGAGGTAGTGTTGGGCATTGTCGCCCAGGTTGAAGAGCCAGTCTACACGGCTAATATCCAATGTGCCGGTACCGTAGATGAGGTAGAAGATTAACGCGCCGGTCAGACCGCCAAGAATGGCAAGGAAGGTGCGTGGTTTCAAACGGGAATGTTCATTTAGTGATTCGTTCAGCCGTAAAAGTCCCAAAATAATGGCTGAAAAGAACCCATTGAACAAGGCAAATATCAGAATCTGGAGGGGTAAGTATTTATCAGAAACGGAATTACCGGCGGAAACCCAGTTTGCCAGGTCACGTATCAATAGCCATGCAAACACACTTCCCAGTAGGAATGAAAAAACCAACTGGAGCGGATTTGAAAACAAGCGGTTTCGAAAAATGATTGGCATGAGCGGTATTCCAAATGAAAAGTATTATAAACCGCCCCGCTTCAATCTGCTTTCATTATTCTGATTTTATGATGAAAAACCAACCAAACGTAGGGGCAGCCCTTGTGGCTGCCCATTGCCGAACGATTGTATATCCATCAGGCTGCCCCTACAGAAAATTATTTCCGCTTATACTGCAATCACAAATTATCCGAATAGCGACTAAACCAATTTCCGCTGCGAAGCAGTGATAAAATCATTGCATTCTGACACGGGAGA
>JBAWYZ010000196.1:0-5013 GCA_037143255.1 Leptolinea sp.
TTTACCTCCAATTTCAGCCTAAAAGGGATTGACATCCGCATTCAATACACTGGCGATACATTGCGTCTACGGCAACATGGCGGAAAATTTGATAACCAATGGATCACAATCCCCAATGCCCGTTGTGGATGGGAAGGAAACCCGATCTGATATGAGAATCGAAATCGGTCTTGAAAATGGATATGAAAACAAATCCATCGCCTGGGCGCTGGATTATCCGGGGTGTTTTGCTTATGGAGATGACGGCACAGCCGCCATAATGGCTTTCCCGCGGGCATTTATCGGCTATAAGGAAAGAATTCATTCAAAAACCGGAACCGAGTGGATCGACTTCGAAGACTTCGATATCCATCTGGCTGAGACGTTTGACAGCTACAAAGTAGATAGCAGCATCTTGCCATCCTCAGGCGGTAAATATGTTTCCGCCTTCTGGCAGGTCGACTGGAAACCCCTCTCTCAAATAGAAATAGAACGTGGATTACAAATTCTGCAATGGTCCAGGGCAGACCTGGTGGATCTAACCTGTAATTTATCGGATGAAAGACTGGATCGGGAAGTTCCGGATGAAAAATGGGGAATTCGCGGAATATTAAATCATCTTTCTGGTTCGGAACTCTGGTTATTGGAGCGCATCAATGCCGGAAATTCAGAATCATCCACTTTGCCGGAAGATACGTTTCGTCATCTGAATGCCACCCGGATTATATTTGAAAATGCAATCCGCACTCTGGAAAATGATCCGCGCGTGGTCGGTAGAAACGGCTCAATCTGGAGTCCGCGCAAGATTCTACGAAGAGCGGCCTGGCACGAAGTTGATCACATCAACCACATTTTTCGCTTGCTTAATGAGAGTTAGCCTTTTTTGTCCAACAAATCAGCAAAACTGATGGCGGCAAATAGCGCTGTGACCAGGGTAATTGCAAAATAGACGACGCCCATAGTTTCCTCCTTACGGATAGACTTAAAGTCCTTTGCGATAGCTATAACCCCGGTTCAACAGAATAGATACCATTTTGATTAATAATCAGGCTTTTTTATCCACGGTTTTCAGCGGCAACCAGATGGTAAAGGTCGTCCCTTTGCCTTCAGTGGAAGCCACATCTATCGTCCCGCCGTGGTTGCGAACAATCCAGAAAGCAATCGATAAACCTAACCCAAAACCGCCCATCGCGCTGCGTTTTCTGCTCTTTTCACTGCGATAAAAACGTTCGAATATATAGGGTAAATCTGCTGCCGGTATTCCCGGCCCGTCATCGCTGATGACGATTTGAACCCGTTCATTCACTATCCGCATGGAAAGGATAACCCGGCCGCCGGGCGGTGTGTATTGCACCGCATTCCCTGCAATATTGAGCAGCACCTGCTTCAAACGGTCCCGGTCGCCGAAGATCTGAACCTGATCTATCTCACTGATGGTGATATTTAATCGCTCACCGGCTAACGTTCGGGCTTGCTGGAAAACTTCCAGCAGAATGGTATCCAATTCCACCGGTGATTGATCCAGCGGCATACGGCCTGATTCTGCCTGGGCCAGAAACAGTAAATCACCCACCAGCCGGGTCAACCGGTCAACTTCGGCTTCAATGCCGGAAAGCGATTCCTCGTCCAGCTTCTTAAACTTTCGCATCAGGCCAACATTGCCTTTTATCACAGTCAACGGTGTGCGCAATTCATGGCTGACATCCGCTAAAAAACGGCGCTGAGATGTAAATAGTTTTTCAAGCCGACTCAGAGTCTGGTTGAAAGCATCGATTAATTCACCCACTTCATCGTCGCGGACTCCGGAAATTTGAATTCGGCGCGATAAGTCATCCGCTTTGGTGATCTGGGTGGCAACCTTGGTGACGGTGGCGAGTGGCGCCAAAGCCTGTCCGTTGACAAACCAGGTCATCACCCCGGTTAGAACCATAGAAAGGATAGTCAATAACACCAGCACGACAGCCAGGGTTTGCAATGTAACATCAAACAAGTTTAGATTGCGGCCAATTTGCAGTAAACCGGCCGGGCCGCGGGCATTTATTAATGGGACGGTAAGCACCCGGAAATGAGTGCCTTCACCACCACTTGTGTTAAAAATCGGTGCACTTGACCGCAACCCCGAGCGGTCCAGTGGATCCTGGTTGCCGACCGGGCGCGCCAATTGCAATTCCCGGTCATTCCCCCATACTTGAAAGACAATATTTTCATCCGGCTTGAAGCCGCTTATAGCCCGGGCATCAAACCTTCCAGATGAACTAATGCGCAATTGCTGAATCAGATCGTTGGTATTTTTTGCCAGCACATTATCCATTTGGTCCAATAGGGTAACTGAGACCAGACTGTATACCAACGAGCCAAAAAGAAGCAGCACGCCCCCCAACACCAGCGTGTACAAAAGGGATAGGCGTAAACGCAGCGACATCAGGAAGTTTCGCGCATCACATAACCCACACCGCGCACGGTATGGATCAGGCGGAGTTCACCTTCCAATTCCAGTTTTTGCCGTAAGTAGCGGATATAAACATCCAGCACATTTGATTCGCCGCCAAAATCGTATCCCCAAACCCGGTCAAAGATCACCTCACGGGTTAACACCTGGCGCGGGTGCCGCAAGAATAACTCGAGCAAATCGTATTCTTTGGCTGTCAATGAGATTTGCCGATTTTTGCGGTTCGCCTGGCGGGTTGATGTGTCAAGTACCAGATCCAAAAAGGATAATACTGGCACTCGTTCGGTTTGAGTACGGCGCAATAACGCTCGAACGCGGGCTAATAATTCATCCAAATCGAAAGGCTTTACCATGTAATCATCCGCACCAGAATCCAATCCATGGATACGGTCTGAGATGGTATCTTTCGCCGTCAACATCAGCACCAGATGATTGCTGCTGCCAGCCCGCAACCTTTGACAAACTTCCAGTCCATCCATTCCTGGAAGCATCAAATCCAATACCACCAGATCTGGGTGATTGTCACGAGCCATTACTAACCCGGTTTCACCATCTAGTGCGGCATCCACCGTATATCCTTCATAGACGAGCCCACGGCGTAACACTTTAACAATGGCTTCATCGTCCTCTATAATTAAGATTCGTTCTTTCATAGGCCCTCCATGCAATTACTATATCATACACTTTTATTGAATACCGGAATGATCTCAGTTGTTGCTGAAATTCGCCAGACCACTGAATCTGATGCCAGCGCCAACTCTGGGTGATCCGATTATTTGAGTTGATAGAGCATACAGTGATTATAGAATAAGTTACCATAAAATTCAACTTAAAATTCGGATATGTTCCGCCCAATCCAGTATTTTTTCAAGCGGGATAAGAAATTCCAAACTAAATGCAGTTCACGGATATTTTTCCCAAAGTCCCATTGTGTTTTTAGTGTTTATCGTGGATAATTACTTTATGCCTGTGCATTTACAACCATTCAAAAGATACAATTTCACGCTTTTGTTCAAATCGGCTAGATTTTGTTGACAGATTTGCCTGCGATTAGTATTCTTATAGGCAAGGATAAAATCATCTCCAAAAATTGAGGAGGCTATTATGGCAGCATTAGATGAAATTCTTGCAGTAATTCTCGGTGGAGGGCGCGGCAGCCGCTTGTATCCATTGACAAAGATGCGCTCCAAACCCGCCGTTCCAATGGCTGGAAAATATAGGTTGATTGATATTCCAATCAGCAATTGCATCAACTCAGGGATTTATCGAATTGCGGTCCTGACACAATTCAACTCTGTCTCTCTGCACCGCCACATCAGCCGAAATTACCATTTTGACAATTTTCACAGCGGCTGGATTCAAATCTGGGCAGCCGAGCAGACAATGCAAAATACGGACTGGTATCAGGGAACTGCCGATGCCGTCCGTAAACAAATTGGTGAAATTCGCTCATCCCGGGCAAAATATGTTTTGATTTTGGCCGGTGATCATCTTTATCGGATGGATTATGCCGCCATGGCGCGTTTCCACTGGGATCATAATGCCGATATAACAGTAGCTGTTCAACCGGTTCTCAAGTCGGACGCCCACCGATATGGTATTTTAAAGCGGGACTCCGCTTATAAAATTACAGATTTTGCTGAAAAACCTCGAGACGAAAAACTACTTCAAGATCTGATCAGCCGGGATGACCCGGAAAAACCTTTCCTTGGTTCGATGGGAATATATCTTTTCCGAACGGAAGTGCTGTTTGACTTGCTCAACAATTATCCACTGGATGATTTTGGCAGCCATGTCATTCCTCAGGCCATAAAGACGCATCATGTTTACGGGTTTGATTTTAGCGGCTACTGGGAAGACATCGGGACAATCCGGTCTTTCTATGAGACAAACCTGGCATTAACCCGACCGGATGCGCCTTTTGATTTCTATGATGCCAATGCGCCCATCTATGGCGGGACGCGTTTTCTGCCTGGTTCTGCCATCCACAACAGCAATATGAAGAATGTGTTATTAGCCGAGGGATGCTTCATTGACAATGCAGATATTCGCGATTCAATTATCGGGTTAAGAAGCCAGATCGGCAGTGGTGTAAAGATTGATCGCAGTATCATCATGGGTGCAGATTACTACGAGAGAGCCGACCAGGATGATAATCAGCCTATACCTATGGGAATTGGCGAAAACTGCGAAATTGAAGGCGCAATTATTGATAAAAACGCTTGTATTGGAAAGGGAGTTGTCATCCGGTCATTCCCACGCGGAACCGATCTGGATTTAAATAACTGGGTAGTGCGGGATGGAATTGTCGTAATCCCTAAAAAAGCTGTATTAGCTGATGGAACCTATATCGGTCCCGGTTCCAAGGATTGATCGCAAGAGGATTTTAGTCCAGCAATTCTCATTGTGGTTCTATTAAAAATGTGAGATGTTTGGGAAATTTAATATTCCTCTGTCAAGATTGATTTCGATAATTCTTGGGCGGGGGCTTGACACAGTAATATTGAATGATTGCTCGTCCCGCTGCGGTGTCAATTCGATTCGAGTGGCTATTGGAACAACGGCTGTTTAAAGGTGCGGACATC
>JBAWYZ010000197.1:0-4996 GCA_037143255.1 Leptolinea sp.
TAGTGGTGCTGGATGGTCTTTCTTGTGAGCGCGAAGGGGCTCGAACCCTTAACCAGTATGCCGACGTAGTGGTGCTGGATGGTCTTTCTTGTGAGCGCGAAGGGGCTCGAACCCTTAACCAATGGCTTAAAAGGCCACTGCTCTACCATTGAGCTACGCGCCCAACCAACGCGCAAGATTCTATCACGCCATGATAAAAGCGTCAACACAACCGACGGCTTTTTTCAAATGATATAATAATTGCAATCACTTGAAGGAGCAAACATGCTGACCATCTCCATCACCTATTGCACGGTTTGACACTACACCCCTATGGCTGTCAGTCTGGCAGCCGAACTTCTTGAAGATTTCGAACCGGAAATCGATCACATCTGCCTGGTGCCCTCCGAAGGCGGACGCTTTGAAGTGGTGGTCAACGGCAAATTGTTATATTCAAAATTAACCACCGGCCGGCATGCCAATTCCGGCGAAGTCAAAACTTTGGTCAAAACATATTTACAGGAAAAGCATTAATGACGAAAAAAGGACGCGTTTTTTCCGGCGCACGCCCCACCGGCCGCCAACATCTGGGTAATTATCTCGGCGCTATCAAAAATTATGTCGCCTTACAGGATGACTACGACTGTGTATACTGTATCGTTGACTTGCATGCACTTACCACCATGGAAACCACCGAAGACCTGCGCCAGAATACTTATGACATGGCACTGGACTGGCTTGCTGCTGGAATCCGCCCGGAAGAAAGCATCGTCTTCATTCAATCGCATGTCCCGCAGGTCACCGAGCTGCATTTACTGCTTTCGATGGTCACCCCGCTCGGCAAACTGACCGACCTGCCCACCTTCAAAGAAAAGGTGCGCGAGAATCCGAATAACATCAATTACGGCCTGGTGGGCTATCCGGTACTGATGACCGCCGATATCGTTCTGTATAAATCCAATTTCGTTCCGGTGGGCATTGACCAGGCTCCTCATTTGGAGTTCGCCCGCGAAACAGTGCGTTCTTTCAACTTCCGCTACAACACCAAAGCCTTGATCGAACCGCTGATGAAAGCCACTGAGGTTCCCAAAGTGCTGGGCACGGACGGTGTACAGAAGATGGGCAAGAGCCTGAACAACCATATTGAAATTGCCGCCACTCCGGAAGAAACCGCCAAACGGGTGATGACCATGGTCACCGACCCGCAGCGCCAACGCCGCACTGACCCGGGCAATCCGGATGTGTGCAACGTCTACTCATTGCACAAGACATTCACCAATCCGGATCAAGTTGCGACAATCAATACCGAATGCCGCCGCGCGGGTATCGGCTGCGTTGATTGCAAGAAGATTTTGGCAGCCAGCCTGAACAATGACCTGCAGCCCTTCCGCGAGCGCCGCGCAGAATTGGATAAAAACCCTCAGCACATCTGGAATATTCTGGATGACGGCGCTGCTCGTGCCCGAACGTTGGCTGAAAAAACCATGGTTGAGGTTCGCGCGGCCATCGGGCTGCCCTGATCCATGCGGGCGGTCATCCAGCGCGTTACACACGGCCGGGTTACCATCGACGGCAAAGTCACTGCCGATGTTCAGCACGGCATGGTCATTCTACTGGGCATCGGCCCCACTGATACGGAAGTCAACCTGTCGACGGCAGCTAGAAAAATTGCCCTGCTGCGTATCTTTGAAGATGAACAGCATAAGATGAACCGCTCCATTCTGGATGTGGGCGGATCTGCCATTGTGGTATCGCAATTTACCCTGTATGCTGATACACATAAGGGCAACCGTCCATCATTTATTGATGCAGCTCCGCCTGAGCAAGCCAGCGCGCTGGTGGATAAATTCGTCGAGTTACTGCGCGCGCAGGGGGTGCCCACGCAGACGGGCGTTTTCGGGGCTGACATGCTGGTGGATATCAGCAATGACGGCCCGGTGACCATTCTTCTGCGCGACGACTAGCGTTTTGTGCTGTCCAGAAGGACTAGCGCTTTGTGCTATCCAGAAGGACTTAGCTCGTAGAGCTTACCGGCAATTCCCCCATCCAGCACAGGCGGTCCATTTGGACAGCCGCAGCGCCTGTATGCAGCGCTGTTTCGCCATCTTCTCGGTTGCATATCCCCCCCAGAATAACCGGGATACCCAATCCACAGAGAGAATTCAGATGCTCCAGCATCAATGGGAATAACCCGGGACCGTGCAGCCGTCCGCTGATAATTTTGCCTTCTTCTGATTTCATGCGTCCGCGGGGTGAACCCAATGTGATTGCGCTTACTTCCGGCGGTAAATTATTTAACAAATGATGGTTTTCTCCTGCGGAAAGATGCACAATCAGGGGAATTTCCCCCTGCGCGTGGTGGATCAATTGCAGCATAAAATCCTGCGGGCAGCCTGGCGGCAGGCCAAGTTCAATTGCGGCAATCCCCTCGGTCTCCTCGCATTCGCGAACAATCCTTTCCAACTCTGCCGTATCCTGGCAGATCAGATGAATCCAGACAGGCAACCGGTATTGTGCCCAGTGGCTAGTATATTTCTTGCGAACTGCCTTCCATCCGGAATTGGCAAGCCCGGAGTGCAGCAGAAATCCGCCCGGATATGCAATGACATCCCGATCTGCCGAAGGCGTCCGTGGACGGAAACTGATCGGATTGGTGACAAATATCGAACCGGAAACCACCTGCGAATGCGTGGGTGAGTACCCCAGCGTACCGGCCTGGTTCATCCAGCGGGACGGCAGTTCCAATAGGGACTGCAATTCAGAAGTCATTCCATTTCCAGATCATCCAACAAGAATACCGGGCCATCGGAACAGGCATGTTTCCAGCCGTGCTTTGTTTTAACTGCACAAATGCCGCAGTCGGATGCCCCGGCACATACCAGAGGCGTATCCACAAGAATTTGTATCTCCCTGCCGTGCAGTGAAATATTCAATCCTGAAAACAAGTCTTTCCACTTTGTCAGGCTTTTTTGCCGTACATCCCCAATGATGCAATCTGCCCAGGCAATCGCTTCACCAAGTTGATCTTTCGAAAGCAGTTCCATTTCCGCAGGAATGTGTTCAGGAATAATCCCGGCATACAGTGCAACCTCGCCACCCATGGCGATGATTTGTGTTGCCAGCGGGATTAACCGTAAGGGTGTACTGGTACTTGAGATTATCAATAATTTACGGGATACTGAAGGTATGTTAAAACCTTTGCCGTGCGCACCGCTAATGGAAAGTTGGTCTCCCACCTTCCAATGCCGGCCAGCGGAACTCATGCTGGTGAACGTCCCATTTAATGTGCCGCTGGGATACACTGGTATGGGAAGAATATCATCAACTCCCCGCACCATCATAAATTGACCGGCTTGAATGGAGATGACAGAGGTTGTTTCAAATTCAAAACAGGCAGCTTTTGCATCATGCCAGATTTTGGTCAGATAACCGTCAAGTTTTTTCATAAAACGGTTATAACACAGAGTATAATTTTCATACATTAATTTCATAAAGGAGAGAAAATGGATATCGCAGCTTTGGTAACACTAATTAGCGCTGTCGCCTGGTTGGCAGCCATAGGATTGATTGGTTTCTTTATAATGATGGCCTCCCGCGGAAAACCAGTTTCCAAAGGCGGGATAATTCTGCTGCTTGTGGTCATTGTAGCAGTAGCCCTATCAACAATCAGCGCCGGGTTAGTATTTATTGATCCCGATCAGCGCGGCGTGGTGATTTCTGCCGTTGCCCCAAAAGGCTATCGCGAACTGGCGCTCACGCCGGGTTTGCATTGGGTTATTCCCTTTGCTGAAAACGTAGTGCAGTACCCTATCAGCAGGCAAACCTACACGATGAGTATCGCTCCTAACGAAGGACAAGTACAGGGTGATGATTCGATAACTGCCCGGACCTCCGATGGGCAGGAAATCCTTGTGGATGCCTCTGTAATCTACGCCATTGATCCAGACCAAGTTGTCAAGGTTCATATCCTGTGGAAAAACCGTTATGGTGATGAACTGGTGCGCGCGCAGGCACGCGGCGTTATCCGGGATGTTGTATCGCAATATACCGTAGTGGAAGTCGTCACCACCAAGCGATTCGAGATGGCAGAAACCCTACGCGGTACTATGGAGAAGAAATTAGGTGACAACGGTCTGGTTCTGATCGATTTTATTCTTCGGAATATCACTTTCTCACCAGAATATGCCGCATCGGTGGAACAGAAACAGATTGCCGAGCAAACCGCCCAGCAGGCTAAACTAATCGTCGAACAAAAACGCCAGGAAGCTGAGCAAGCCCGTCAGGTTGCCCAGGGGTCTGCGGATGCAGCCGTCATAGCCTCAAGAGGCGCGGCGGAAGCGCGCGTGATTCAGGCTCAAGCTGAAGCCCAATCTTTGGAATTGATTTCCAAAGCCCTGGCAGCCAACCCCAGCCTGTTATCTTATCAATATATTACCAAACTTTCACCTACCATTCAAACCATGCTGCTTCCCAGCAATGCACCTTTCGTAATCCCTCTGCCAGGAACCCCGGGATTGCAAGTCGCACCGTAGCATGGATTTGTTCGGACATGCTTTGACCGAACGTATGAAAAGCGAAGCCCCGCTGGCTGAGCGCATGCGTCCGCGCAATATGGATGAATTTGTCGGCCAGGAGCACATTACTGCTCCTGGCCGGTTGCTGCGCCGCGCTATTGAAGCCGACCGGTTGTTCTCATCCATTCTGTTATACGGCCCGCCTGGAACCGGTAAGACAACCCTGGCCCGCATCGTCGCCAATCACACCAAAGCCCATTTTGAAAATATCTCCGCGGTATTGGCGGGGATCCCCGAACTGCGCAAGGTGCTGGATGCTGCCACTGAACGCCGCCGATTGGGCAGCCAACGCACGCTGCTTTTTGTGGATGAAGTACACCGCTGGAACAAAACTCAGCAGGATGCGCTGCTCCCGCATGTGGAACGCGGCCTCATCACCCTGATCGGCGCCACCACGCAGAACCCGTATTTCGAAGTCATCCCGGCGCTGGTTTCACGGTCAC
>JBAWYZ010000198.1:0-4983 GCA_037143255.1 Leptolinea sp.
TTATCGGACCGTCCATGCCGTTTGCTCTGGTGAATGACCTGCATGTCGGCTTTGCCTTGAATAAAATATACGATCAACATGCAGTTTCTTTCGAAGCGCCGTTGTGGTTTTTTCGGGCGGGTGGGATGGTGGGCGGAGTTATCCCCAAATTTAAACCGGGTAACCCAATTGATTACAAGTACCTGACCGCTCATTTTATGGGGACAACGGATCAGGTATTGGTGGCCTATTATTCCTACGGAACGGATTGCTTGAGGATCGCTGCTCCTGAAGATCGGCTGCGGACGGATCTTGGCAATGATGAAGGTATGTTGGTCAGTTTGTCTAATCCAATTTGGATTGATCCTGTACCGGCGGTGCCGGTAGTCCCTCTGGCATCTATTTTCGGGCCAGAACCGGAACATGGTTGGTGCTATTCCTTCCAAAAGATGGAGCTTGCCCGTCAGGAACAAAAATGGGAAGAGGCGTCCCGCCTAGCTGATGATGCCGAAGCGAGAGGATTGGTTGCAAAGAATCCCATGGAATACACCCCTGTTATTCTGGCCTATCTAAATACTGGTCAGCCGGAAAAAGCCGTGAAAGCATCTCTGGCAGCGCAAAAAATGGATGCTACCAAAACGGAATATTTGTGTTCCTTGTGGAATCAAAATAAAACGCTAGCTACGGAAACATTGGCGCAAACCAAGATTGCGCTAATGTGTGCATCCTCCACTTCACCGGAGGAGAAAAAATGAGACCCGCACCTTTGAAAAACAGGGTTTTCGCCTGGTTGCAAAAGCCGGGGGTGTTTCCGGCCTTGATTTTCCTGACGCTGGTAGCAGCGTATGGATTACAAATCCGCTCACTTGGTTTTTATTGGGATGATTGGGAAGATATTTTTCTTTACCGGTTGGGTGCCCCCGGCGAATTTCTCCGATATTTCATTTATGACCGGCCGACAACGATCTGGGTATATCTGGTGTTTTTTCCACTACTTGGCGATGACCCGGTAAAGTGGCAGATATTCAACTTGGTTTTACGTTACTTTTCTTTGTTGGGATTGTGGTGGTTCTTCATCCAGTTATGGCCAAAAAGAAAATTTGAGGTTGGCTGGCTGGTTTTATTACTAGCCGTTTTCCCGGCTTTCTTTCAGCAGACCATATCGGTAACCTACAGTCGGCATTTCATGGCTCTGACGCTCTACAGCGCCTCCCTGGCTCTAATGTGGCTATCTCTGAGATACCGCCGCTGGTTTGCTGCCTTGACCATTCTTGCCGCGTTGGCTTCATTTACGCAAATGATGACCATTGAATATTTCTTCGGATTTGAAATTCTGCGTCCTTTCTTCTTGTGGGTTTTCTTGCGGGATGCGTATCCGAAAAAGTGGAAGCGGTTGGTTGCGGTATGTAAACTTTGGCTGCCTTACATTTTGCCGATGGTGGGCTTCCTGTACTGGCGGTTTGTCATGTTCAAACCAATTCCGGGTACAGATGACCCAAATGGGATAATTACCATGGCGCTGTTTCTGAAAGACCCAGTCGGGTTGATGATCCACTTGGTCCAGAATGTTTTACAGGACAGTCTGTATTTATTAATCTTTATCTGGACGAACACAATTGAAGCAAATCAGATTGACCTTGCTTCAAAATCAGTCTGGTTCGGCTGGATGGTTGGCGGGGTGGCAGCGCTTATTGCTGGATTAGCCCTGACCTGCGAAACCGAAGATGTTTCCTTTGAAAGCAAAGAAAACCGCCGATTTATCAGTGATTGGCTGGTGATTGGCGGGATCGCCTTTTTTACAGGCGGGTTGCCAGTTTGGATCACAGACAGGCAAATCATCGTGGGGTTGTGGTCTGACCGATTTGCTTTGGGGCCGATGCTTGGCGCAGGAATGATTCTCGTCTTACTGGTATCCCTGTTCGGATACCGCCGGTTACAGAAAACCATTTTGCTGGGAGTATTGTTTGCCCTGGCGATATCATCCCAGATTCGCACTGTAAACCGTTATCGGTTGAATTGGGAAATTCAACGTGATTATTACTGGCAGTTCTACTGGCGGGTTCCAGCTATGAAACCAGGAACGGGATTATTTGGAACGAAAATGCCGTTTGGTTTGATTGCTGATTATTCGGTCAGTTATGCGATCAATGCGATTTATGCGCCAGGAATGGATGCGAAGAATGTGCCGTATTGGTTCTTCAGTTCCATGCGGGCTTATGGCAATAAAATCCCAGAGTTTATCCCGGACTTGCCGGTGAAAGATACTATCCGCAATATTAAGTTCAATGGATCCACATCGAATGGCATTGTGCCACATTACAAAGCCGGGCAGGCTTGTGTACGGATTCTGCGACCGGAAGATGAGTTCTCCCCGTTGCTTTCCAGCGGTGAGATCAAATTAGCGCAAATTTCAAATTTGAGTCAGATTTTGAAAGAGAACAATGATCCACGGGTTTCTCCAGTAAGTATTTTTGGTCCCGAACCGCAGCATGGTTGGTGTTACTTTTATGAGAAAGCTGACCTGGCCCGTCAATACGGTGAATGGCAAAAGATAATCGATTTGGGCAACCAGGCGGATGAACAAGGGCTGAAACCGGCTGTCGGAATGGAGTATCAGCCGTTCATAGAAGGCTACGCTAACGGCGGAAAATGGGAGCAGGCCTATCAGCTGACCCAAAAAGCAAATGCGTTGACCGAAAACATGGGTAAGACCCTGTGTGCGGACTGGCAGCGGCTGAAACCAATTGCCGAAAAGGCCGATGAAGCAGCCATGGACTTCTATCGCAAAACAGTGAATGAATTGACCTGCCAGTAAAACCTGTTACAGTGTGATTTTCTCCAATACCTGATCCAATTTAGCTGCTGCGTTTTCAATTTGATATTGCCCGGCAGTGGCCGCAAAGCCGTCTGGCAGTGAAAGCCGTCCTATTCGATTGGCATCCACTAAAGAGCGGATATGAGCAGCAATTCCTGATCTATCTGAAGGGTCAACAGTTGGGAAGCCAAGGATGTGCAGCAGATCGGCTGAAGCCCCTTGCGTGGGAGTAATTCCGAGGATAGGTTTGTTGAAAGCCAGGTAATCCACCAGTTTGCTGGGAAGAAAAACACTGGGCGAGTCTGAAGGGGCATCAATCAGCAGCAAGACATCTGCATTTTGGCAGGCTTTCTGACTTTTTGCGTGGGTAGACGGGCCTTCGAAAATACAATTCTTAATACCCAGCCTCTCCGCTAATTGCTGGTAGGTTGGCGGAATTGGACCAATGAACCGAATACGAAAACTTTTTTGATAATCTTCATTTTTTTGAACTTCAAAAATAGCCTGGAGGAGAGGTTCCGGGGTGCGATTGCCGTAGAATCCGCCAGTGTAAACCAGTTCCAGCAGTTTGTCAGGCTGTTGGGGTAAAATTTCTTGCGTTGGAAGCGGTTCAAAACCATGGGGGATGATATGAACCTTGCTCAACCATTCTGCGGGATATTTTTTCATCACAAGATCGGCGGTCTGTTCTGAAACAAAAATGGCCGCATCGGCATTCTTGATAACGGTAGTTTCCATTTCCAGTCTTTTTTGCATCACCCACCGTGAGGTATCAACATAAGGACTATCTGCCCACGGATCGCTAAAATGGGCTATCCAGGGCAACCCGGTTAGTTCTTTGAGTTGCAGCCCAACTAGGTGATCCGTCCAGGGTTGGGCAAAACTGATGAAAGCAGAATATTTGATTGATGCTTTTAGACTTGCGCATTTGTGAAAAGCTGCATTCTTCCATACCCATTTTGGGTCGGGCAGAACACCAAAAGCGGGAATTAGGCGAATCAATCCGCGAACCAGCATCCAATCTTCCAGAGAGGCTACCTGAAATTTCTTGACCAATCCGCCGGCAGGGCGGTTAAGGGACTCATCCAATAGTTGATCTGACCGCAGAGAAGACGGATCCACGCACACGACATCAGGTTGCCAGCCATGGTTGGTTAATGCCGCCAGTAAGCGGGAGACCTGAATGGAGCGGGGATAGATCATTGGTGGAAAACACCAGGAAATAGCCAGAAGTTTTTTCATGCCTGTCCGAAACAGGTATTCGTGTTTGTTTGTATGTTAAGCATGGAAATAATATCTTCATATTGCATGGATGGAATTTGTAAATCTGAGATCAACTTTAAACCATCATAAAACCCATCAATCTGGACGACATGGGATGGATCGACATAAATATTCAATAGGCCGCAAATGTTCCAGTCCATCAGTGTTATTATGGTTGATTGGAATAATTTTCCGTATTCGTCAGTTACTGTGCGGTCTTTGGGATTGTGTATATAGGTGTAGGAATCCAGCAAAGAAATGGGCGCCTTTGAACTACCCGAAAGAGGAAATTCAACAATTCCGCTGACCTTCCATGCCGGACCGTGGCGAAAACCAAATTCCGGAATGGTGGTGGTGGCAAAAGAATACCCCATTTTTTTAATGGTTGAATAAATCAGGTTCAGGTCTTCCGGGCGTTGGAAGCGTCCGAAATGCGGGCCGCGAAAACCTTGCGGTGGTGTACCGATCACCCGGGTGACGATCTCATGTCCCTTATGAATATCCTCTACCACTTCGGCGGTTGTCATTAAATTGTAGAATGCAGAACTTTGATAATGGTCGTCCTGCCAGATAGTATGCGGGCGTGCGCCATGATTAATGAAAGTAGCCCCTTTGGCAGCCAGTGATTGATAAATGGCTGAGTTTTCTTCCAATTGCCGACCGGGGACGGCATATGTTGCTTTTATGCCAAGTTTTATAAGTCGTTCGTGGATAATGGCGGCTGCTTCTGCATCTTGAGAGGTGTCGCAGTCGAAAGAAAGAATGAAGTAGAGTCGGTCAAAACCCTGGCGGCGTGCCAGGGCGCTGTAGCGCTGCCAAAAAAGTCGGGGGAATGTGCGCGCCAGGCGGTCAAGTAGCAGAGTACGGATTGGGAATTTTGCCAAAATTATTTTTTTGTTGCCAAAATATATAGAGAAGTCGCTTGC
>JBAWYZ010000199.1:0-4977 GCA_037143255.1 Leptolinea sp.
ATTGGCGATTTCCCTGAGATTGCCTTGGGTGTTGTTGAAAATAGCTTCCAAGGCATTAGGCGAGAATATCGATTCCTGACCCCCAACCTGTTTCAGGGCATTGTGAATATAGGCGTTGCATTCACTCTTCCCGAGTGGAATCAGATGATATTTCAGTGAAATACGCTGATCAAACGAGGTGAAAATGTCGCGCGAAAGCCGATCGCGCAGGTGCGATTGGCCGGCCAAGATCACAATGGCGGGCATGACAGAATCGAAGTCAAAGTTCAAGATAATCTGAAGCTCTGAAAAGTTGTCATTCTTCATCAAATGAACCTCATCGAAGATAAAAACGGGCACCATCTTTCGATTTTGTACCAGCGATTTGATCCCATCCTGAATTTGTCGAAACAGCTCTGCTTTGCGGTACGTTCTCGTGCCGTTGAGGAGGTAATCGAGCTGCCGATAGAAGTCCATCACGCTGACGGTTGCCAACGGGATATAGAACGTTCGATACGCATTCTCACCCAAGGTGCTATGGAAATGTCGCAGCAGGGTTGTTTTTCCTGATCCAGGATCACCGGTCAGCAGAAAGATCCCTCGATGGGTTCGGATATGGTCAAGGCGCTTGACGCCCTCCGAAAAGACTGATGACTCAAAAAGAGTGTTCACGGGGCAATCTTTTTTGAAGGGGATGTCCTTGAGGTTAAAGTGAATCGGTATCATGTGTCTCGTCCTCCTTCGAGAAATGAATGCCGGTGTAGGGTTTTTGTGAATTTTCGATCAGATTAACAGGTTTAATCGCACAGATCGGCTTGCCGTCGATAAACAACGTGAGTGCACTGGCGTGATCGAGGGGAGATCGCAGCTCCACCTTTTGACCAATATACGCGGGTGGGACTTCAAAAAGACAGCGGTTAATGGACACCGTGGCATCTTTTTTCACGTGCCGTTCAACGGAGTAATAAAAAGATTGATCCAATTCGTGCTCGGATATCCGTCGAATGGTCTGGTGATCGAGACTCTTCATGAATCGGTCTTTGGGCGCTTGGTCAGTGCCGCTATGGATATTGAGATGATACTCGTCGAGCCATCCTTTGAAGCATGTATTCATCGCATCCAGTGACGTCAAGGCCTCGGGTACCAGTACGGAAAGAAACATTTGCCGAACGGTACGGAAAAACCGCTCAATCTTGCCGCGAGACGGCGAATCATACGGCTTGGAGTGGAGCAGCGCTATGCCCGTTCGTGCACAGGCCAATTGGAGATAGCTTGTCGAGAACGCTGCCCCATTGTCACAGTATAACTTTTGAGGAAGCCCATACTGTAAAATAGCGGACTTAATCACCGTTGCGAGCGCAAAACTGTTCTCGGCAAAGGCAAACTGAGCCCCCACAATCAAGCGAGAGTGATCGTCAATAATGGCACATAAATAGACCTTCTTCTTTCGATTGTGCTCGCCACAGTCCCTCACGTGCGGGCCATGAAGAAAGTCCATCGTCCACAGCATATTGATCGCGGGCATCTCAAACTTTCGACGCCCCACACCCCCCGATGCGGGTGCTCGCAAGTCGTTGCGACGAATATAATTGCGCAGAGTGACCTCCGTGAACATCGTTTTGTCGATGGTGCCTTGTTTGACCAAAGCCCGATACAGCGCAGAGGCTGAAATCCCTGGCAACGTTTCAATCATGGTTTTGATCGCAGCGGATACAACGGGATCGATCTTCTTCGATATCCCCGCATCTTTTCGGGTCGAGGGGTATAAGGCATTAACGCCCCCTTGTCGATATTGACGCAACCACCCTTTGAGCGTCGATACAGAATATGAGACCGTCTTGCTCTCCATCGGGCTCTGAATCGTTCTTGTGGCAACATCCCGAAAATATGACATCTGTCGTTGCCCCTGTTCGTGTATGATCGGCGCAATAAGCCCATATCGAAATATCGCTACCTTTTCTGC
The DNA here is from genome assembly GCA_037143255.1 of Leptolinea sp. GTDB lineage: Bacteria > Chloroflexota > Anaerolineae > Anaerolineales > Anaerolineaceae > Leptolinea. The sequence goes on from JBAWYZ010000199.1 coordinate 1,943, forward strand.
TTGCTGCTTGTCCATGCTTTGCCTCCTTGTTTTTTGCCTATGGCCATAAGCTCCGACCACTTTAGCTGCTCCTGTTCAAAAACGATAACAAGGCTGTGTTGGTATTCAAAAATCGGATCGGCCTCAAAATGGGTGGGTCAAAAAATGACAATCGATGCGTGGCGTTTTTCATTTTTCGCCTATTCAGGGGGCTTTTTTAGTCGAAATAGGCCCTATATCGACCCAATGGCTACACGAATCCCTTGGCTTAACGATGTTGAGAGGCTGTCCCGAACAAAAAGCGATGCTGCTGTTCATAAAACCACTGCGTAACGGCCAGCCAACCTGTTCGGCCATTAAAGACATAGGCGCTGCAAAATTCAAAGAAGCCTTGGATAGACGGGAATCCTGTTCCCGTTAAGGCGGTCACTCGGTTCATGGCTACTTGAAGGATGCCTTCAACATCATTCAAATGCGAATAGTCCATATTCAGCGCCGCACTTGATTCAGGAAACCCATCCACGATAGCACTCAGTATTTGTTTTTGACTTCGATCAATGAAAAGCAGCATTCGCCACAACACAGCCAAAAACCCTAGGCTCGGCGCTCTATATGGAATCAAGTGTTCCGGTAGCAGCGAATAGGTGCGCTTCTTTCGTTTACACAAATACCGCTGGATCCGTATTTGAGTCTTAATGCCGAGACTGTCAACGGCGTTGCGTGTGTAACCCCCATGCTTGATTGGGTCGCAGTTGCCATTGCAAATAGGACACGTGATATTCCCATTTGGCGAACCGGCAGTCTCTTGATAAAATGGTATTTGTATTTTTGGAGTGGCCTGTCCCTGTTTCAATAGTCCAGGCCACTTCACCTCTTTCGCTTTTCAATACCTCTTTTTTATCAGATTTACCCCGTCAGCGTAATCCATCTTTTTCATTTCGACTCATTTCCTTGAGTCAGAGTGTTTTTGATTACAGTCTATCCACGATGAGCTCTGAAGCCCGTCGAGACTGCATCACAGCCGAAGCGAAAGTGACTATCACTGAGCAATGTGATGCATTGGGTATACCGCGATCAACGCACTACTACGAACCCAAAGAAGCAAGCGAACTGAATCAGACACTAACCATTGCAATCAAGGCATTGCATGAAGATCATCCTGAACTGGGCAGCCCCAAGATGACGCAGGAGCTGATAAAATCAGGGCATGTCGTGAATCATAAGCGCATTGAGAAATTGATGCATGACTTAGGCCTTTTCAGCTTACTTCCTGGGCCAAAGACAACGAAGCGAAACCCCCGTGACGAGGTGTTCCCGTATGCGTTGGGAGAAAACAGCGTTAGTCGTCCTAATGATGTGTGGTCAACCGACATCACGTATTTGAAGCTTCCACAGGGGCATGTGTTTTTGGTTGCGATTATCGATTGGTTTAGCCGAAAAGTTCTGGCTTGGCGGATAAGCAACACGATGGATGTTCATTTCTGTTTAGAAGCCCTCGATGAAGCGATTCGCATTTATGGCGCCCCTATCGTCTTCAACTCAGATCAAGGCAGTCAATTTACGAGCAGAGCCTTTACGGACAAGCTGATTGAGAACAATATTCTGATTTCTATGGACGGGAAAAGACGGGCCATTGATAACGTTGTGATTGAAAGATTTTGGTGGACGATAAAGTATGAGAACCTTTTTTTGAGAGACTTCCCGAGTCTTCCAGATCTTCGGATCGGCGTGTCCGAATTCATTAAATATTACAATAGTCGGCGGTTGCATCAGAGTTTGGATTACCAATCTCCAAACGACGTTTTCAACGTCAACAGAAAGGGGTATTATATTCGAAGAAAAGCTGCCTAATCTTACCTATCTAAATTGTCCAAAAATCGGGGGAAACCGCACTCGCCCCGAATACAGCATTACCTGCTAAATATGAACCCACATAATACGCACCTAATGCAAGTGAAGCCCCTCCTAAAGCTCCATTGATTATCGATTCAAAGCTCCAATTATGTTGACTACCATTCCAAAGTGCTCCCGCAACAGCTGCTGCAACGATCCACCAGAACTCACCATCCGGATCAACATACGTCAATGGAGAGTTGCTACAATATTGATAAGGATTTGTACCTTGTCCTGCTGGGTCGTTACTCAAAAACCTGCCCACCTCCGGGTCGTAGTACCGTTGATTGAAATAATACAACCCTGTAACAGGGTCAAGCTTTTTGCCGGTGAAGTTCACCTCGTCGGGGAAGATCCCTATCGAGCGTTCTTGATTACCGTAAGGGTCGGTTTGGATCTTCTGCACCACATTCGCCGAGGTGTCGGTGATTAGCACCGGTGTGCCTTGCAAATCGTTGATAAAGTAATAGAGCGTCTCGCTTCCGTTGGTCGAGACAATTACCATCGCCACTTTGTCGTTACCCGCATAGATGTAATTCGTTCTTCCGTTGCTCACGGCCGTCAGTGAGGCGGTCGCAAGGCTCTCCTCGGCGATGATGTGCCCTGCGCTGTCCCAATGATAGACTTTGGTTTCGTCCACGCCGGTGTAATGGGTATCGCTGTATAGTCGCTGTTTGCCTGTGTCATACTGGTACGTCGCAACCGGTTGGCCATTGATTTTCACTTGGGTAAGTTGGTTTTGATAATTAAAATCATAATGGATGTCTTTGATAGAGCTAATCGAGGACTTGTCGCTGTAGATATGTTTGTCCGTCATATTGCCGGCGGCATCGTAGGCGTAGGTTTGTTTGCCGGTGGTTGAATATCGCGTGGTTAATCGATCCCGCATGTCATAAGTATACTCGTCCCGAAATGGTTTTCGGGTTTCAAGCAGCTTGAAATAGGCGTAGTTTAATGCCGATGAATTGGCGTAACTCATGGCGTTTGGATGGGAGTCCCTTGAAGAAGGAGTCGATTTCCTTTTTGAACTCTTTGAACGTTTCGTAGTACTGATTATTAATGATCTTCTTCCTCATAAATTTCCACAGTCGTTCAATCAGATTTAAGTTTGGTGAATAGGGGGGCAGAAACATGAAGACAATTTTTGAGGTTGTTAGGTGCTC
>JBAWYZ010000200.1:0-4975 GCA_037143255.1 Leptolinea sp.
CTATTGGCTCCGCCCTGGCAATTCTCAATCAATTGAAATAATGTCTTTTGTTCAGCTGGAGTTCTACTATGCAGCCTGACGAACTGGTTACTGAAATCAATCGTATCTTTGGCGAAGAAGATGCTTCCATTCTAGTCGCAGCTATTCGGCAGGATGATCTTGTATGGGCTGCGTTGCAGGAACCAACATTGGACGGCAAGTTGGTGGCTTATCCCCAACCTGATTTTGCCCAATGGACGCCGGCTGCAATTTTTTGCCTTGCGGCGGCTCTACCTGCTCCGGAAGACTTAAGGAATTTAAGCCTTGGGGTTGATGGCAACGTGCGGCAAACATCTATACAAAACTACGAGGAGCTTGCTCGGGAAGGCAAAATCCCAAGTGATTTGAAGCAAGCAGGTTTTGCAGCCTTGGCTTTGCGAGAACGAAGAAAACTTCTGAAAAGTTGGGAAAACCTGGCAGATGAAATTCAGATAGATGAAAGTAAAGCCAACAATTTCACCCTGCAGCAATGGCGCACGGTAATTTCTGTCTTGTCTGGCATCATTCCTGATGAAGAGTCGCTTTTCAACGAATTATTAGGTCTTAGAGGGAAAATTGGTAGGGATCTTGTGAGCCATGCGATATTATCTTCACCTTGCAGTCAAAAAGAAAGAGTGAATATTCTTGCAAGTTTGATGATTGGTATGGATTTGGCTTCGCAAATAGACTGGATGCAGTCATTCGCGTTGAGAGGTGAACGCCAGCTAAGCGAACAATTGGCCAAACTTCTGATTGCAAATACCACCTCTGGTTTATTAGGTGGATTTTTATCGACTGAAATATCTGATCTGGATATGCCACAGGTTGCAGCCAAGGTAGCCCGCTTGCAGCAGGTTGCCACTCTTTTTCAACTGGCCGGCAAGGAGATTGAAGCAAATCGCTATCTCAATTCAGCAGCTGATACGCTATCCTATTTGAGCGCCGGCATCCGTCTTCAACAATCCGGTATGCAACCGGTGCAACAATCGACTGAGGAGAGGTTCAACGCGGGTCTGACTGGCGACGATGCTGGAGATTTTTCCGGCTTAGACGGCGAATTGATTTTGGCAGCAGCTTCTGGCGGAAATAAGTCGATAAAAGGTTTGTCCGGGAAGTTATCCCGGTCTTTTCAAGAATTGCGCGAGGCCGCCAAACTGGCAGCATCGGGCGAAATTGAACATGCCAGAGAAATGGCTAAGCCAGCCATTGATGCTTTTCTTCGGTTTATTCAGAACTCTTCTGCCGGGTACAGCCCTAAGTTTTTAATTAATTGGCAGCCGGAAGAATTTGTGGAACTGCTGGTTAATTTAAATTACTTAAAAGAAGCTGCATTAGCGGCGGATTGGTTCCTTCGTTATCAGCCGACTAATGCCAGGCTGCTCGGTTTGGTGGGAGATCTCTTCAACCGGGATGACCAGCCGGAACGGGCTGCCAAGTCATTAGCGCTAGCTGTTGCACTCAAACCAACCAACCCGGATAACCGCCGATTACTGGCTAAACTGTTCGAGATGAATGGTCAGCATGACAAAGCATTTGTTGAGCGCAAACGAATATTGGAGTTGTACGAGAATCCACCGGTCGAGGATCAACTCAGCCTCGCCAAAACAGCTTTACTCGCCGGAAAAATTGACCAGGCTTTCGAGACCTGCCTGGGAATAACGGAAATGGATCCGGTCAACGGTGTGGCGGCCAGTGTTTTAGGGCAGGCAGCGGCTGCAAAAGGGGATGCCGAAATGGCGGCAGAATATTTGCAGAAATCGGTTTTACTGGCCCCTGATTATTCGGAAGGTTGGCTGGCATTATCAAAATTCCAAAAACAATCTGGTGATCTGCAAAAAGCATACGAAACATTGCGCTCCGCCTCCTTTTCTTTACCGAATTCCTCTGAAATAAATCTAGAATTGGCTTTACTTAGTATGGAAACCGGCCGACCATCCGAAGCTATGCCACATTTGCGATTGGCTGCCAATCTAGCGCCAGAGAATCTCGAAGTGGCAACCATGTTGTCTAATGCCTTGTTGACATTAGGGCACAAGGATGAAGCCATTAGTTTCTTAAGTGAAACTCGCAAACGTTGGCCTGAGGAAGTGAATCTCGCCCGCACTCATGGCCTTTTACTGCAAGAGCAGGAAAATTACCAGGATGCAGCGGTAGCGCTTAAAACAGTCGTTCGAAATGATTCCGGTGATGAAGAGGCGGTTATTAACCTCTGTCTGTCATTACTGGAGTCAAAACTGGATACGCTTGTGATTGGCGGAAAGTCAAATCCCAACGCGAATCTCGCTGAAGCCGCCCAAATAATTTCAACTTTATTGACAAAACAACCGCAGTCTGTGCGCGGTCATCTACTTTTAGGCTCTTTACAATTTGCAATGGGAAACCTGGACGAGGCGTTTGAAGAATTCAAATCGGCGGTTGAATTTTCAACCACTATTGATACACAATTGCATTGGATCGCTCAGGGTGGGTTGGGGCGTACCGCACTTGCTTTAAATCGGCCTGAAATTGCCTTAGCTGTGTTGGATGAAGCCGCTGGAGAGCAGCAAAAGAATGTCACTCTCCAAAAACTTCTCGTTCCTGCCTATATGAAAGCAAATCTGCCCCAGGAAGCCTTGATTACTGCGCAACATGCAGTTGAATTAGCTCCGGATGATATTGAAACCCTAGTCTGGTATGCCCATACAATGCTTGACTTCGGGAACAAAGACGAAGCATTGAAATCCATTCGTAAAGCATCTGATGCGCTGAATTATGATGCCGTCAGCCTGATCAACCTGGCCGGTCTGGCTGTTGAACTCAACGAACTGCCTTCCGCCAGAAAAGCATTATTGGAATTAAATACTTTACCAACTATTAATACCTATGATCTCGAAAAAGCAGCTCGAATTCAAGTTTTAATAGGTGATCTAACGGGAGCCAGGGATAGTCTACAACGGGCCATCAAGCAATCCGATTCTACAAATCCGCTATGGTTGTTCGAGTTAGCCAGTTTACAGAAAGCGTTGGGAGATTCATCCACCGCTATTGAAACTACCAGACTGGCAGTCAGTTCGGATCCTCTTTCAATTGAGAATTGGCTTTTGCAGGCTGATTTATATGAAGAGCAAGGCCGGCATCAGAGTTCATTGGAAAGTCTGGAGAAATCAGTATCTTTGGTCAGTAAGAAGAGTTCTTCTGAACTTCAAGATAATTTCTTTGAAAGTATCCCGCTGTTTGCGAAAAATCGGGGAATTAATGCGGCTGAGATTCATGCCCGTTTTTCCCAGCTTATGATGCAACTTGGAAATCTGACTGGAGCTTTGGTGCACGCGGAGCAGTCGCTTGAATTTGAACCTCTGAATTTTGCCTACAGATTACACGCAGCCCGACTGGCAGAATCTCTCTTGTTATCTGATCGAGCCGAGCTTCTTTCTGAAATTCCATCCGAGCAACTCCAGGATTTGCAGGCAGAAGATGCAAACCTGGACGATATTGAAACCGCAGCAGAATTGATGGCAATCAAAGCGGGCAATAAACTTGCCAATCAGAATATTGCTGGAGCCACCAGTTTGTATCAGGAAATCCGCCGCATGGCGCCATCCAGTTTTGTGGCGGATAATATTGAAATTCGCTTGAGCGCAGCGCAAGGTCGGTTGGATGAGGTATCCGAACGAATAGATAATCATGTTGTTCAGCATCTTTTAGATAACCGAAAATCTAAACCGGCCGTTCCCATGAGTGGAATGTCTATTGCAGCCATTGATGCTGCCATGGTGGTAGAACGCTGGGATCTTGCTATAAAACTGGCCAGCCAGGTCTCTGAAAACCATCCGCATGAACCGGCTGCGCAGCTTGCTTATGCAAGAGTTATCGTTCGCTGTGCAGAAGAATATGTACTGCGCAAAGAATTGTTCATTCAGAAACATCTTCCTTCGGGACAAGTAATGGAATCTGAACTTCGCGAAAAGTATGAAACCGAAATTATTGCAGTAGCAAAACAGTCCAATTCAAGTGATGTTGCGCGGTGGCAAAAACGCGGCATGCTTGTTTTTGGTGGGAAAGCAGCTTTGGAAAAAATCAGCGCTACTGATTTTTCCACCTCAGATGACTTTTCAATGCTTTTGCAAGCGCTAAGAATAGCTGGAAAATTCGATGAAGCAATTGCAATTGGCGAAAAAATTGAAGAGACCCCCCAGGTTTTATTACAGATGGCTCTGGCGTATGTAGAAAAGAATCCACGCATTGGTCTGGATTTATGCCAGCATGCCGCTGATTCCATGTCTCCGTCTTGTGTTGGGCTGGCAATTTCCGCTAAACTTGCTGAAGCATGCGGAGAAACCGGACTTGCAATAGATTACTTGAATGAAGCGCTGCAGATTTATGCAGATGAACCGAAATGGAGAGCCTGGATTGCGAAGATTCTATCCATCCAGAAAGATTTTGATACTGCTGCATATCATCTGGAAGAGTCATTAGCCCTGCAGCCTGATTCAAGTGAAAATTGGGAGGCTTTGGGGAACCTCTATATCCACAATAAACAAAACCAACCAGCCGTTCAGGCCTTTTTAAAAGTTTGTGGACTAAATCCTGATAATCCGGAGCCGTTATTATCATTGGCATCGGCTTACCGGGCTTCGGGTGAAATTCAAGAAGCGCTGGATTGTATCGATAATGCAATGCAGTTGAATGCCAAGCCGGAAAAAGCGCTGCTGTTGAGAGGCGAAATTTCGCGTGATTTAGGAAACCTAAACGATGCTGTGGATTTCTCTAAAAAGTCATTAAAAGCAAATCCAAATAGCCGGGATGCATACCTCTTCCTGGCGCAAACACTGCGGATTGCCGGAAAAGCCAATGAGGCCATTGCCACCATAGATTCCGCCATCAACACCCTGGGGTCAACTCTTGATCTGTTGATCGAAAAAGCAAAAATCTTACATTCCTTCCGGGGCGGCAGAGATGCCTTGCCGTTCTTACAGGG
>JBAWYZ010000201.1:0-4946 GCA_037143255.1 Leptolinea sp.
GAATTACCAGTCGGTGGAAGCCGTGATCATGGGTAAGATCAAATCTTACTGTCCGGTCGGGTAATAACGAAGGGAAATTTCGAGAAATAACCAACCTCAGAAACTGAAAACATACGAAATATGAGAAAAATTAAAACTGATACCCTTCTCCATTTGACTTATCCAAATATTGTTCCATAATTGATTCATCAAGGGGTTATGCATTGTTCAATATTTTGTTGAGGTGAAACCATGACTGTTCATTCGCCCACTCGATCCTGGATACACCGACTCTTCGCCGTCTTACTTATCCTCTCCCTACTTCTACCGGCCTATACGCCTGTTCAAGCAGCAGATGACGTGCTTGACCTGGTGAAGCAGTTTGAAAAAACTGTCAGTTCCAATACTCCCGGAGGCAACCGCGACGCTGCCCTGAAAGTGCTGGAAAAATACAAAGAATACCAACATCTGGCAACTGCGGAAAAAAGCCTTATCAGCCAATCTACCGCAAAAGCCCTGGATGACCATCTCATTACTATGTGTGAGGAGACCTGGCGCGATGTTGCCGTCGGTCAGGGAGATAAATTAAAACATATTGTCCCGGTGGGCACACTGGGCACACGTAATGACCCCAAAACCAAATACAATCCCCGCAAAAGTGACAAAGACTTCATCCCGTTTGGCGATGGCGCCGATAAAATGCAGTCAGAATTTAGTGCAAAATGGAAAAAGAACTTCCCATTTGAACCCGAATCCGTGGGTGTCAATGTTCTCGACCCCAGCAAGGCAAGTACCTGGCCTGAGCGGGTACGAACTGCTGTCAACTCCGAAAAATATAACACCCCGGGCGGGCTCAAATCACTGGATAATCAGCTCTGGAAAGATCAACCCAACCTGTGGGTTCCGGATAAGTTGTCTGGTGAAATGCGCCAGGTTAAGTACTTTGAAATGGTGGGACATCCAGAGGAAATGAAGGCCGCAGACGCCATGGGTTGGGCCAGCGACAACCTGCGTTTCCGTGATGAAATCATGACCAACAAGAACCTCAGCCCCGCTGAAATGGCACTTAAATCCTCAAAATATGATATCCGAACTTTTGAAGCATTCGAACTTGCAGGCGGCAAACTGACGGCTGAACAGCGAGCGCTTTTTGAAATGACAAATAAATTTCGAAACCTGGCTGACAAACCACTAATAGATGTTGTGGATGAATTGGCGAAACGTTCTGGCAAGTCATCAGAGGAGGCCTTGCGTATTTATCTGGAAGGGATGGAAGAACTTAATAAAGGAATGACCCGCCATATTGCCGAAACAACCCTTGACATGATGCAACCCGGAAAGATCACAACTAAACTCACCAACGATTTGGCGCAGGCTCTCGGCAATCTACCGCCAGGTATTAGAGCCGAGGTAGAAGAACAGGCAGCCAAGAAGCTGGGAGCGGCTGAATTCAATGAAATTCAAAAACTGGCTAAAGCTTATAAAATTCAAGTGTTTCGTGCCGTCTATTTTGATAAAGAGGCAATGAAGAGATTTAATAAAACATATGAAGCTCTTGAGCCTGAACAAAAGGCTTTGCTGCACGGTGCTGATGAAGCCATGGAGTCGTTTGCCGGTAAAGTATTTAAGGCGATGGGTTATGCTGCTAATGGTCTTTTCGCCGGCTATGCCATCTACAGTGCTTTTGAGGAGGGAAGCAAAATAGGAGTAAAAACGGGAATAGCGTCTGGTGTCGCGCGGGCGATTATTGAACTGCTTGAATTTGGTTACCCGCCTGCCCTTGCAGTCGAAATGGTTGGGCGTCTGGCAGCCGGGGCAACAAACCTGGGGTCCTCTGCCTATAAAAATGCTGTCCTTAACGACCTCTTTACCCAGTATAAAGAAGCAAATAACAAGGATGATGTTCTCAAAACAATCGCAACCCTGGGTTTATACGACGGCGGATTGCGACAAATGGTCATCGAAATGAGAGAGGAAGCGAAGAATAGGGTCCCCCCGGTCGTACTCACCGATGCTGATATTGACAAAGCAATTGAAGAATATTTTATTAAACGACTAAAGACTGAACAGGAAAGTGAGCAGAGTAAAATATTTATTGACCAGATTGAGAAATGGATACACGACGAAGATTTTATTCTCTTTCCTGACAGCCTCACTACTGTACATCAGGATGATCTTGCAGATGAGGTGGAAGAAGATAAAGAACTTGTAGCAGAGTATTCCAAAATACTGGCGTTATGGATGAATAAATATGATTTAATCAGGGCGCAACTGGAGAAGGATAAAGTTCCTGCTACACCTAAAAATATTAACTATATTGTAAGTAGATTGTTGTACTTTAGTCATGAAGATTATATTAAGGCTATGAACAGTCAATATGCCATAGGGGGAAAGGTATTTAAGGCTGCTCCGAAACCAGTCGGGCCCCAGATGCATTGCACAGGCATAGCTTGTCTCAAGTGGGGTGTTGGGGCCACCATCCAGCCAATAACCGTCCCGTCCAATCCGGGTGTCATCTGGGCTGGCGGGGGCAGTTTTAAAGGAAAACAATATACTTACTTGTGCGACCCAGGGGGAAATTTTGGGCCATTTCCAATTGCTGGCGCCGCAAAAATGAAGGCCGCCATCAAAGGCAGTCCATCGGTCCCACAAACATGGTCATCCCATAACTACAATACTTCCTTGATTGTGATGTTCTCTTCGAATCTGGGCGACACAGCCGGAGCATGGGAGCAATTGGCCGCGTTGGGGGGGGAGGTAAAAGATGCTGACCTGAAGCAAGAATTTGACGTCCCTGCTGCCGGGCGTTTGAAAATCTATATCAACCCCCCCGTGGGCAGCGGTGCGGCGGGCGGTTCTGAATGTTATGCTCAGGGATACAGTGGCAAAGTGGAAGTCGTTGAGATGAAAGCCACCTCTATTGCTCAGGCTGGTACGACCTTCCATGCCGGCGAACGCATCACTACCGCAAACAACCAGGAGGTGGTGATGCAGATGGCTGACGGCACCAAATTGGATATCGATCCCAACTCGGTGGTCTTTTTTGACAAGGATGCTTCCGGCCAGCCGGTAGTCCGGTTGGAAAAGGGGCGCATCCATTTCACCAGCCCACCTCAGGGCGGGAAACCCATCGTGGTAATATGGGGTGATAAAACTATTACCCGTAAAGGTACCGATTTTATTGTGTTTGATGATGGCAGTAGCAAGGGTGTCAGCGTGATTGATGGCAGTGTCACTGTCACCAGCGTAGACGGCACCCAAACCGAAGTTGGCAAGGGCAAGGAAATGGACCTGGTAACAGGCAGCCTGAAAGATTACACGAACCCAGACAATTCTAAAACCCGCTTCCATAATCTTCGCCTGGGTGATCTGTTTATCGGTGACAGTGTCCCCGAGCCGGAGGGCAGTGTGACGGGGCCAACCACCGCCAACCCGACCGACAATGGCTGGGTATGGCAGGACCCAGGCTATGATTCCGCCCTTGAAGTTTCTGGCGGACAGGTCACAATGACTGTGCCGTACAACAAAAAAAGAGGGGGATACGGCGATAACGCGTCAGTGTTGATTCACAAGGTCAGTGGCGACTTCGACCTGCAAACCCAGGCGTTACTTATCTATCCCATTAACAATTCCTCAAATCCGGTGGCGCTTGATTTCATTATTTACGCTCCAGATTCCTTCCTGGGAATTAATTCCAAGCAAGAGTCGCGGGGTGACTCACTCTTTGCCCATACCCGCCTGGTAGGCGCCGGCTGGACCCGCAGTTGGGGGAAAAGCATGCTCAAAATCTTAGCCCAGCGTTTCTCCATAGGCGGGCAAGAAGTGCCTGACGCCCCGGTGCTGCTGCGGTTAACCCGCCGCGGAGATATCTTCCGCACTTATTGGAGCATCGATAGTGGCAGCACCTGGAATCTATCAGCTCGCGAGCAATTTGACGCACCCGAAACGCTCTATACTGGTTGGACATCAGTTTATGACGGTGATGCACCCGGGACAACCCCTAAAACCAGCACCACAACCCTGGAGAATATCAGCCTGACCAGCGCTGCGCTGAACAGTTTGCCTCAACCCGACTGGGATATTGTCTCCGCAGTGGGCAAGAGCAGCGTTTCCGGTAATTCAGCCACCCTGGAATTGGATGGTACCAAAACCGGCGAAACCTGGGCTTACCGCGGCGAAATCTTAACAGGAGATTTCGAGGTGATTGCTTCTTTCAGCGCTAAACCCTGGACACACCAGCCTGGAGATAGCCGCAGTTTGAATTTACTTGTCGACACAGTAGATAACCTCAAGGGAGTATATGTAGGAGCCTTTAAGAATGATGGGTACCTCCCCTATATGTTCCAAACCCAACCGTTCACAAATGTTGGCTTAGACTATCAGAACCAAGTCCGGGTAGCTGCTAGCGGTACCAGCGGAAAACTGCGTCTGGTGCGCAAAGATGGCGTTATTACCGCCTTTTACGAAAGTGAAGACGGCCAATGGGTGCGAATTGACAAAGGCTACCCAGTTCCATTGAGTGAACCGGTCTTCTCAGGGCTTCAAATTAATAATACGCTTTATGCTAAAAACCCCACTGCATTCATGGTGGATTTCACCTTTGAAAAAATATCCGGTCAGGCGGCGGGTTCAACAACAACCAGTGAAGATGGCAAACCAGCAGTACCAGAAGCGCCAGCGGGACCAACCGCGCAAGTCAACCCGGCTGTCGAGGAAGAGTTCTTTGCAGTCAAAAGTAATGGTTCGGCAAATAATGGGGCAACTGTGCCAAATAAAATTTCAATTCAGGAGTCGTGGCTGGTAAAGTCGATCACCACATATCATTGGAACGCAGCCAAGGGGGTGGCAGTTCCGGGAACCATTAGTTTAAAGGCAGCGTCCGGAAAACTTTACGGCCCCTGGAAAGCAATCGGAACGCCGGGGAACGGCGCGGTACCGAATGCCTATTGGACAGTTAAGCCGGGAAT
>JBAWYZ010000202.1:0-4894 GCA_037143255.1 Leptolinea sp.
CAACTTTTCCTCCCAGTAAAACAGGAAAGAACTTCGCGCTTCAATTACACAGATCACATGATTATTCAGGGCTTTTAGCGCTCGCGCAACCGGGTAGATGCTGGCAATGCCATAACAACCGCCGGCACAGATTACCGTCCCGAAAGAACCGAGTTCCATGGAGTTTCCCAATGGTCCGGCAGCCGTTGGAATGGTATCCCCGGCCTTTAAGGCAGCCAGTTTTCCGGTTGAGGCGCCCACTTGCATGAAAACAACGGTGATTTCTCCCTTTTCAACATCCCAGTCGGAGATCGTCAAGGGGATGCGCTCACCATCTTCTTCAACCTGTAAAATAACAAACTGCCCGGGCTGGACTGAGCGAGCCACATCGGGGGCAATCAGCCGTAAATTATGAATGTTTGGAGCAACCATGGTTCGTTCCAGAACAGGTATCATCATTCACGTTCCTCTGCACTGTTTGAAGGAAGGAGTGTTCGCAATCCAGCCACTAGTGAGGAAAGCGGTACGCCCAGGTAAACCGGATCATATTTTGTACCCGATTGACGAACTATAATAGACGAACCAGCGCTTTGCTTCCAGAATTCAACTGGATATGCAGCCTCAAGTTCTTCTCGGATCTCGGCAGTAGAGTGAAATTCAAACCCCGCAGACCCCATCCGGCGGGCAATTGCCGTCAAAATTTGCCAGTCAGGCAGGGCCATGCCGGGCGGTTCCACAGCTTTTACCAGACTGCGCTGGCGGAGTTCCCCGTTATAGAATGTTCCGTCACGTTCACTAAAAACAGCCGATGGGAGGCCAAGATCGACCTTGATCTGCTCAGGAGCAAATGCGTTTTGCAGAATTGTGAACTCTGCGGGCAAGCCGGGATCATCTCCGATGCAGTAAAGAACTGCCGGAAGGCTGGATTGATCCATTTTATTCGTCAATGCGCCGATAAGCAGCGCTCCATAGAAATTTCCCTGCAAAGGCAAACAGATCACCCCGGCTTTCAGAACTTCGGCAAGCTGTGCAATTTGATCTATTATCTGCGGCTCACCCTGATATTCCGATCCTACAAGAATGAAAGGCCGCTGGCTGGTGCGCAAAGCTTCAGCCGCCTGATCCAATGAACTTGTCCCATCCCCTTCGTTTTTGATGACTTCCACTAGACGGGAAATAACGGTGTTCGCTCTTCCTTTAGAATCATGCAAAAATAAGTTGGCAAACTGTTCCAGCGGCTGTTCCCCATTGTTTATTGAAATTAAAATTGCGCCTTTTTGCTTACATTGTTTCAGTTCATATTCAAGCCATGCGGCAGAATAACGAGTATCTAAGCCGACAGCCAAAATACAATCGGCCGCGCGTAATTGATCAAATGTTGCCGCTTGGGATGCCAGACGCTGAAAACCTGACGGAGGATTTGCATTTTTATCAAACAGAGTAGGAATATGTAGAACTTGGTCGGCGAATTTCTGCGCCAGATAAATGTCCTCGCTTGGTAAACTTGCGGAGACCTGCATAACAACCTGATTTGGTTGGCAGGCTGATAACTTCTCGGCTGCTAAATCAATGGCTTCTTCCCAGGAGCATTGGAATTTTCGCCCTTCCAATAATTGCCAGGGTTTCTGTAAGCGAGTAGGATGATTAACCATTTCCGAGATACCAAATCGGCCATGCACGCATAAATTCCCGCCATTAACAGAGATGTCGTTCCCAGGCCGACTACCGATCACCACCCCTCGCCGAACATGCAATTGCACCGAGCAGCCAGCTGCGCAGTAAGGACAGGTGGTCTCAACTTCCCTATCCGGTATGCCTTCCCATTTGCGCGTTTTCTCGGCCAGAGCCCCAGTCGGACAACGCTCCACACATGCCCCGCAAAAACTGCAGCCTGCATCAACATGACTTTTGCCCAAACCGGTACCGACCATAGTGCGAGGCCCGCGTTCCACAAAAGTTAATGTGCTGAAAAAGTGCAATTTTTCACATACCTGCACACAGCGTCCACAAAGTATGCACAAGTTGTAGTCTCGGTCATAGAATGGATCGGACTTTTCTACCGGATAGAATCGATATTTCACTGGCAGGCGTATATCTTCAACACCCAGGCGGTGTGACAATGTTTGTAATTCGCATTGTTGATCTTTTGGGCATGATCCGCAGCCGGTGGTTACCCCACCTTTTCGAATTGTTTCCATGCAGAGATTGCAATTATTTCTTTCCTCGCAAACCAGGCAACTGAGCGGGTGTTCGCTGAGAAGCATGTTTAAGGTTTCGAGACGCAAAGATTGTAACGCGGGGGTTTCCGTGCGAACTACCATACCCTCTTCAGCAGGTGTGGTGCAGGCTGTTGGAAAGCCGCGCAGCCGGTCTACCTCTACTACACATATCCGGCACCCGCCAAATGGAGGCAGGTCTTTATAGGCGCACAGGGTGGGAATATCGATACCATTCTGCTGAGCAACCTGTAGAATGGTCTGCCCGGGGATTGCCTGAAGGATTTTATCGTTAATGGTCAAGTGTAGAGGGGTCAATCGATTGGCCTCCCTTCGATTGCGTGGAAACGGCAGACTTCATAGCACGCCCGGCAACGGATGCAAATTGAGCTATCTAGTGCGTGAAGCATTTTAGGCTTGCCCTGGATGGCATCTACAGGGCATACCCGGGCACAGGCCTGACAGCCGGTGCAGGCTTCTGCTACGATAATATATTGGAAAAGGTCCTTACAAACGCCGGCCGGGCAGTAGCTTTGCTGCACATGAGCTTCATATTCATCACGGAAAGATCGTAATGATGTCATGACCGGGTTGGGTGCAGTTTGGCCCAGGCCGCACAGCGAACCCTGGTTTATCGTTTTCGATAGGCTCTCCAGTGTATCAAGATCATCCGGATTGGCTGTCCCCGTTGTTATCCGATCGAGCGCTTCAGCAAGGTGACGAGTACCAATTCGGCAGGGAGCGCATTTTCCACAGGATTCTTTCTGGATGAATTCGAGGAAGTAATGGGCAAGGTCTACTATGCAGGTATCCATATCCATGACGATCAGACCACCGGAACCCATGATCGAACCGGCTGCCCGCAAGGCTTCATAATCAACCGGAGTATCAAGATATTCGGCAGACAGGCAGCCGCCTGACGGCCCGCCGGTTTGAACTGCTTTGAATGGTTTTTCAGTCCCCCCACCAATATCGAAAATAATTTGGCGCAGGGTCATCCCCAGGGGAACTTCGATCAAACCAGTTCGACGGACTTTTCCTACCAGCGAGAAAGTCTTGGTTCCACTGCTGGTTGCTGTACCGTACTGCCGATACCAATCCGCCCCACGGCGAAGAATATTGGGTACCGTGCTGAGGGTTTCTACATTATTAATTACTGTCGGTTTTCCGTAATGTCCACTGACTACTGGATAGGGCGGGCGCGAACGAGGCATCCCTCGCTTACCCTCAATGGAAGCAAAAAGGGCGGTTTCCTCTCCGCAAACAAAAGCCCCCGCACCCTCTTTGATTTTGATCTCAAAATTGAAATTCGCCCCGAGTATTCGGTTGCCCAATAGCCCGTTCTCATTAAGCTGTTGTAAGGCAGTATTCAGACGGGATATGGCCAGCGGATACTCCGCCCGGATATAGATAATTCCGTGGCTGGCGCCGATGGCATACGCTGCTATCATCAAGCCTTCAAGCAGTGTATGCGGATCTCCCTCAATCAAAGACCGATTCATAAACGCACCAGGGTCGCCTTCATCTGCATTACAAACCAGGTATTTCTCTGTTCCGGATGCAGTGCGGCATAATTCCCACTTCTTGTAGGTTGGGAAACCACCCCCGCCGCGTCCCCGCAAACCAGACAGGCGGATATTTTCAATTACTTCCTCAGGCTGCATTTGTAAAGCATTTTGCAAACCCAGGTAGCCATCATGCGCAAGGTAATGATTAAATTCCTCGGGATCAATCAAACCGCAGTTGCGCAGAATAATGCGCACCTGGGATTTGAGCATGGGGTGATCGAATAATCGGGGCAATCCCCCAGTTTGGCGGTTTTCAACAGGCTCTATAGTTCCAACGGCGCCCTCAAGAGGCGGGGTTTGTGATGTTAATGCAGTAATTACCAATTTCTTTGCACGCGCCGGAGTCATCTGGCTATAACTAATTCGGGCCCAGCCTGGCATCGCAATATCCAGCCACGGTTCGAGGTAGCAAGGGCCGATGCAGCCCACATCCACTAACCGCGCAGAAAGGGAGTTTTCATCCAGCGCTTCTTCGACGGCTTTGCGTACTTCCAAAGCGCCGGCAGCCCGGCCGCAGGATGCCATGCCAAAATAAATCACCGGTTGCGGACTATCTACCAGATTTTGCCAATCTTCAAGGGCAGCCGTGCGGCGGGAAGCGAGATCAGGCATAGCTCTCCAAAATACGCTTCAACCGGCTTGTCGTCACCCGGCCAAAAATCTGATCATCAATCTGCATCACGGGCGCAAGCGCGCAACATCCCAGGCAAGCCACTCGTTGCAGGTCAAAGCGTCCATCTGGTGTGGTCTCTCCCGGGTTGATTTTCAATTCGCGCTGCAATGCCTCTAATATATTTTGACCACTGTTCACATGACAGGCCGTTCCCAGGCAAATCTTGATGGTATGGTTTCCAGGTGCATGGAAACGAAACTGAGTATAGAACGAAGCCACTCCGTACACCTCGTTTTCAGAGATATGCAGAGTGCGTGCAACTTCCTGTATGCTTTCAGACGACAAATACCCGGAGCTTTTCTGAATCTGCTGTAACAGCGGAATCAGATCTCCTCGGCTGTTATTATTTTGGTCGGAATTCTCACAGTTATTAACGAGACTCATGGGTGGTTGGTAGGTATTGATAATGGGAATAATTTATCTGTCTGATTTTAGCCTATTATTCTGAAAATTAGTAG
>JBAWYZ010000203.1:0-4883 GCA_037143255.1 Leptolinea sp.
ATAATAATCCTTCCAAAATGAATTCGTTGGTGCTGAGACCCGCAATAATATTTCTAAAGTAGTGGATCCAAAGTATAGAGCAGATAGACATCGCCGAAGGATTGGGGAGCAGGGAGGATTGCGAGCAAGTCATCCAACACTTGCCAATCGCTGGCATTCAATAATCCAGGTTCTTGGCGCACAAAATCAGCCCCTGATTTATAAAACAGCAAGTGTGTAAAACCCTGGCGTTTCCAGGCTGAGAGAATATCTCCAGAATTACCGAGAGTCCAGCGGTCCATGCGCCAGCGATCGATCCAAGGGTCAGGGACAGCAGAAATTGGGGCATAAAATCCTCGTGGCTCCCATAGCATTAATACTCTAGACTCGGGCGGAAGGATTGCCAGGGAACGTATGGCTGGGGAATACCACCCTAGAGAAGCATCCAAAAACTTCTCTCGAGACTGAGCGCCGGTAATAACAGCAATGGGATTGAGACGGGCTGAGGAGTTAATATCCTGCCAAACCGCCAGTCCGATCACCAGTAATCCAATGGCGCCAGCCACACGTCTTAGGCGCACCCCGGATAAATTTATTTGTTGCAAATATTCCCATCCCCATCCACAAGCCAAAGCGGCGCCAGGGAGGAGAACAAAGTACAATCTCGTTTGACGTAAATGCGCAACATAAGCTCCTCCTAGGCTTATTGCAATCCACCCAAAAAGAAGGCTCAAGAGAATCGCATGGGCTTTGGCCTGTTTACGAAAGAACCACAACCCGGGAATCGCAAACAACAACAGTAGAGGGCCTGGATCGGAACCAAAAGACCATCCATTTCCACTCCGCGCCAGGTGAGGGTGATGGGTAAGAAAAGCTGTTCCAACCAATCCGTCTGGGATGACATTTCGATTGCCGCAGATAGACGAAGTGCAGACACCCATTGAGTAGGAAAGAAATATGGATAAAGGGGATTTCCGGTACCGCTCCAATTTTTAAGAATCCAGGGGAGAAAAAACAAAATCGCCAGCAGAATGCTCCATATGAAAAATTTTGATGGCGTACCGTTATTTTTGCGATTTACAAGAGTAAACACAACAATTGCCGGCGCAAGAATCCCAGCAGTAAGTTTGACACCCATAGCCAACCCGATGAAAACTCCAACCCATACAAGCCAGGTTCCTTCACGGCTGTCTAGCCAGGCAAAAAGAGCTACTAGCACAGCCAGACCCATAAAAGCAGCAAAAATGTCTGTATAGCTCCCACTTAACATGGAACGGAATGTCAAACCGCTTAGTAAGGCTGCCACAGCCATCCATCCCGCCGTAGGTGAATGATCGGGACAGGAGGGGTCCCCAGCGGGCGAGGAGATCATCCGCGCAGTGTGGCGTGAAGTAAAGCCAAAAACTCCTACAAGGAAGGTCATGCCTACCATCCAACAAAGAACAGCAGCGGTCTCTGCCCGATAAAGAGATACTGCCCATGTAAACAGCATTTCCCCAACCTGCGCTTGCCCCCAATAAGGGTTTGAGGGAATGATTTGGATTGAGTTTTGCTCCAAAAAAAGACGCGGTAACTGCAGATGGTAAGCCAGGGCATCCCAACGAGTAGGCGGGCAGAGCGCAAGGAAGAGTTGGTTTGCTGCTAAGACGACGCTAAACCCTCCTAGCCATTTTTCAAGCAACTGAGATTGTTTCCAAACGCTGCCCAGTGTGGAGAGTTCTTTTATCCAAGCGAGAGAGGGTTTATAAACAAGCAGCAAGAAAAGCATGAGAAAAGGCGTCCAACGGTAATATAGATGGAGCTCGCCCAGCAATAACCAAAATAGGCTCATGATGCCAACTCCAAGCGCTGCTTGCAACCCAAAGCGTTCTAATGGAGAAAGGGAAGGGGCTGGTAGCGCAATACGTCCAATCCCGCCAATAATCAGCATGATCAAAAAAGCACCTAAAACATCAAACAGAGCGCTGACCGGTGCCGATAAAGTCCCTGCTTCCATAGGCTTATGGTTAATATAATATCCTACCAGGATGACCAACATCCAAACCAGAAAGAGAAGCAGATTGATCAGGGATTTATTTGAAATTGATCTCATTTGACTTTCCATTCGCCGAAATTAACTGGACATTTACAAATTATCTGTCAGGTATGAATTTTCGTCAAGCGACCGATAAATCATTTTCATCTATCAACTACTATGAATATTTATTAGAAATAACTCATCCCTGCAAACTTCGCAAATGAAACTTAATCTCCCTTTAATCTCAAACAGCTCACCCCGAGACACAGTTGGGGTGAGCCACCAACAGGTCCCTAAATTTTATTGAACCGGTCGTTCTCCTAATGTAACCGTGATTTCTTTCTCCGTACTTTCCCTCAAGACAGTCAATTTGATTTCGTCTCCCGGGTTGGCTTGGATGATTTTATTGCGTAAAACTTGACCACTTTCTACGGATTCGCCATCAATCGCGGTGATGATGTCTCCACCAACCATAATCAGTTTTCCGTTGATATCCATCGGTTTGTCCCCGCCTTTTAGCCCGGCTTTGTCAGCAGGACTATCCTTTTCAACAGTTGCCACGAGTACCCCGGAAACTTTTTCATCCAGCTTCATTTCGCTGGAAATTTCAGGAGTTAAATTTTGCAGACCAACACCCAACCAGGCATTCCCTCTTATTGATGAGTCTTCTGGAACAGCCGTCTTTTCTTTTTCTGGGCGTGCTTCCAGCGTTACAGTTATTTGCATTTCTTTTCCATCTCGGATAATATCCAGTTTCACCTGCTGACCAACTACGGTAGCCCTCGCCAGGTAACTGACCAGGTCTTCAAATCTATGCAATTCCTGTCCATCAATCTGTGTGATAACATCCCCACCGATTTTTACTTTTTGACCTTGAATATCAATTTCCTTATTACTGCCCTTCAAACCAGCCTTATCAGCAGGTGTATTGGGATTAGCAGCATTTACCAGAATTCCACGCTGGGATTCTGGCAACCCCATTGCCTTTGCCAAATCCGATGTCAGAGTTCCACCGCTAATACCGAGAAATGTGTATGAAAATTTTCCGTCTTGAATTAAGGAAGGAATAACTTTTTGGATAATTGCCGAAGGAACTGCAAATCCTATACCTGCATTTGCACGTACGGGAGATTCAATAGCCGTTGGTACTCCGACAACCTGACCACGCGAATTTACTAAAACGCCTCCGGAATTACCCGGATTGATGGGCGCATCCGTCTGGATGACATCCGGAATGGAATAGCTCTGTCCACCAACACCGCTTTCAACCGGTAATGACCGTCCAAGCGCAGAAACAACACCCACGCTGAAACTTCCTTCCAAACCGAAAGGATTCCCAATTGCAACAACAAGATTGCCAACTTTCAATTTGTTGGAGTCAGCCAGCTCAACCGGTTTCAGATCGATTTTAGTTTTGTCAATCTGAATCACGGCCAGATCACTGTTCTTATCAGTTCCCAGGACTTTGCCTTCGAGACTGGTCCCATCGGCAAATGTGACCTTGATTGTCTCAGCGCCATCAATAACATGATTATTGGTAACTATATGACCCTCTTTATCCCAGACAAAGCCTGACCCTAACCCACGTTGAAATTGTTGTTGTGAATTATCGTTCGGTGAATTTGGATTTTGCGGAAGGTTTGGAAAATTAAACGGTAATTCCAACTGAGGATTTTGCATGTTTACCTTTGAGGCAACTTCAATGCTCACCACCGATGGATTGACGGCTTCATAGATGCTGGTCAACGTTCCCTGATAGGCATCTATCATAGCTGTGTCTATCTGCACGGGAGCAGCAGCTCCCTCTGGAACCAATGTGGCCGTCGGTGCGGCTGACCGCACAGGTACACCCACTGCTGGAGCAGCATTTTCAACCGGCTTTCCATCGGTCAAATTCGGAAGCGTAAAACTGCAGGCTGACAGAATTATTGTGAGAATAATCATACTGGTAAGAAATACTGGTATTTTTTTCATTCGTTTGTTCCTTTTCAAATCAAGAATTTCTTCATGGTTAACAATACCTGAAGAAATTCACGCCGTCCTTATGAAAACCTGAAGGATACATTAAGGTGACCTTAAGACTTCAATTTAGATTAAAACTACTGTGCAAACTATGATTGGTTTTGTGTCGTTTTTTTGCTAATGATCACATATTATGTTATCATAACACCATAAGTGATGTTATGATAACAATTATGGAGAAACCATGATCCGCACACAAATTCAATTAACACCCGAACAAGCCAGGGATTTAAAGCGAATGGCCGCAAAGGAAAAAAAATCCATTTCAAAACTGATCCGGTTAAGCATTGACGCAATGATTCATTCCAAAGGTATGTTTAGCCAGAATGATTTACGCCAGAGAGCCATTGCTGTTGCCGGTCAATTGAGAGGGCCAGAAACCCTGGCTGCAAATCATGATGATTTTTTATCTGAAGCATACGGTCAATGAACATTTTCATCGACACTTCTGCTTTCCTGGCAATTCTCAACGTGAGTGACCAGTACCATAAGCAAGCCAAACAACTCTGGACAGAAATTCTCACATCTGATTCAGTGATGTTTAGCAGCAATTATGTATTGGTTGAGACAACAGCGCTTCTACAGCATAGGTTTGGAATTGAGGCGGTGCGCTTATTTGAAAACAATATTCAGCCTGTAATCGAAATGATTTGGATAAGCGAACCTGTTCACAAACTCGGGATGGGCATCCTCATCGCGGCAAACCGTCGCAATCTTTCCTTAGTTGATTGCACGAGTTTTGAAATCATGCGACAGACCCGGCTTGAAAACGCATTCACCTTTGATGCTCATTTTTCAGAGCAAGGTTTTATCATGCTACCCCAACAATAAAACTCCTATAAAGAATATTCCTTTAAATCTATTC
>JBAWYZ010000204.1:0-4872 GCA_037143255.1 Leptolinea sp.
CCACTTATCATTGACAATACCTTTGCAACCCCCTACCTTTTCCGTCCATTTGAATGGGGCGCTAACATCGTTGTTCACTCTGCTACCAAATTTATTGGTGGTCATGGCACATCCATTGGGGGTGTCATTGTGGATGGTGGCAACTTTGAATGGAAGGGCAATCCTCGTTTCCCGAACTTCAATACCCCGGATGACAGCTACCACGGTCTGGTTTATGGTGACCTGGCTGCAGCAGGACTTCCGCCGTTTATTATCAAAGCCCGCGTTCAAATCCTGCGAGATTATGGTGGCTGTCTTTCACCCTTCAATTCATTCCTTTTCTTGCAGGGGTTAGAAACGTTAAGCCTGCGCATCGAACGCCACGTCGCCAATGCACAGAAGGTAGCCGAATTCCTGAAGGCACATCCGAAAGTTACCTGGGTGGCTTATCCGGGTCTCAAAGACAGTCCGGATTACAAAGCCGCGCAAAAATACCTGCCCAAGGGGCCGGGTGCCATTTTAGGATTTGGTGTCATGGGTGGAGCGGAAGCCGGGAGGAGGTTCATTGAAGGTCTGGTACTTTTTAGTCATGTGGCAAATGTAGGTGATGCCAAAAGCCTGGCAATTCACCCTGCCAGCACCACTCACAGCCAGTTAAATGAAGAACAGCGGGCTAGCGCTGGCGTTTCAGCAGATTTCATTCGCCTGAGCATAGGATTGGAAGATATTGAAGATATTTTATGGGATTTGGATCAGGCTTTACAGAAAAGTTAACAAGAAAGGGATCGGGCGAGTAACTCGATCCCTTTCAATTATTTTGACAGTCCAGGGCGCAAATTAATGAACTACGAAAAATGTAGTAAATTTTGAAAACCCCCACTTCGTAAATCAAATTACGCTGGTAAAACTAACCACTAGCTTTGACCTGTTTCGTCTCGAGAAGCACGGGATGGATGAATTGGGCGGGTATGATCTCAAGCTATAATCATAAAGTGACTGCAACCATCCCGCGCCTGATATTTCGCATCATCACGTGGGGATTCAACCTGCTGTACCATCAGTTCGCCTGGATGTATAACTTTGCAGCCTGGCTGGTCTCAGCTGGCCAATGGGATAATTGGGTGCGCGCTGCTGGCAGGCTGGCATTAGACGGTCCCTTATTGGACATCGGCTGCGGGCAAGGAGCGCTGCTGAAGCAGGCAATCATCAATGGTATTGTTGCCGTCGGATTAGATGAAAGCCCACAGATGCTGCACCGCAGTCAAAAGCAGTTATTGCCCGGCAGCCTCAACTTGATCTGCGGGCAGGGGCAAGCTTTGCCGTTTGCCCCTGGCATTTTCCGTTCGATCACTGCCACCTTTCCGGCTTCCTACTTGTTCGAACAATCCACTTTGCTTGAAATTCGCCGGATATTGGCCCCACACGGCAGACTTATCATTTTATTAACAGCTATTGGTTCTGGTAACAGCCTGCACGAGCGATCCATTCGTTTGGCTGGTGGTCTTTTTGGCTTCAGCCATTTGCCCGAGGCGGCGTTTCAACGGGTTCTGGAACCACTCCGGCGGGCTGGTTTTAATGCCGATGTCAGTATTAAAGACGTCGAGCTATCACGGTTATATTTCATTCTTGCGCAAGTGGACGGGTGAAGCAAAATCAGTAAACGGATGACTTTTGTATTAGAATCAACCCCATGGAAATCAGCATTGCAGCAGCCAAAACCAACAAGTATGCTATTTCTGAATCAGGCGATACATTAGAGGTAGTGGAAAGACCCAATGGCGGGGTTTCCGTAGTTTTGGCTGATGGTCAGACTTCTGGCCACGGCGCCAAAGTGATTTCGTCCATGGTGGTACGCAAGGTGATCAGCCTGCTAGCTGAGGGCGTGCGGGATGGCGCGGCTGCCCGGGCAGCTTCTGACCATCTGTTCACGGAACGCAGCGGCAAGGTGAGCGCCTGCCTGAACATCCTTTCTGCTGACCTGCAAACGGGTACCATCGTAATTGCCCGCAACAGCCCCACGCCCGTTTTTATCGCTACCCATAATAAAATCGACTGTTTGAATGCTGAAAGCAAGCCGATTGGTACTTCGCGTAATATCAAACCGGCCATTTCTGAGATCCCATTGGAATCTGGGGTGACCATCGTGATGTACACCGATGGTGTGTTTTACGCTGGCGACCGCTACGGACAGCAATTGGACATCTGCACCATGCTGGACAGTTTGATCGAAGACCAGGACCCGCCCGCGCAAATCATCGCCGATATGCTGCTCAATCAGGCCATTCAATTGGACCAGGGTAGGCCGAATGACGACATGAGTATTGTGGTACTTAAGGTGCTGGCCCATGAAACCGATCAAATTCGCCGCATGAATGTGCGTTTGCCCTTCCGCGCAACCAGCGCTATGCTGCTGCGCGAAGCCTACCCACCAGAAGACGAACACGACACTGACCATGAACACGATCAAAACGTGAATTAACCACCCCTAATCCCGCTGTCTAATACGGCGGGTTTTTCTTACCACATGAAAACTGAAAAACAAACCTGTATTGTCGGAATCGTTGGCCCATGTGCTTCAGGGAAATCCACCCTGATCTCCGGGCTCCGGGTGGATTCTGTCCAGTTTCGGCATATTGCGCAAGAGCATTCCTATGTGCCAGATATGTGGCAGCGCCTAATCCATCCGCATGCCCTGATCTTTCTGGATGCTTCCTATTCCTTGACGTGTCTGCGCGGCCAATTGAACTGGACGGAAGCGGAGTATGCTGAGCAGCACCGTCGGCTGTCACATGCCCGGGAGCACACCGATTGCTACATCTTGACCAATGAACTATCTCCAGAAGAAGTGCAAAACCAGGTGTTGGATTTTTTGCGAAAGAAGGGAATAATTGGGGCAGAATGCCAGTAAGCATTTTTAACAATCAGCGATAAAGAGGCACGAATAAAAAAAGAAATTGGATAGAGTGCATCGAGTGCATCAAATTAACTATTCTGCCAACGGAACATTATTATCCTTTTATTTTGTGTATTTGTGGTTAATTATTATGTTTCTTTATTCCCTGCTACAATAAATGAAACTGTAACAAGAGGCGTTTCTGCTTTACCCATCCACTTTTTAGGAGCAAAACATGCGCAAAGAAGTAGTCTTGATTACCGGAGCCAATGGAGAAATCGGTCACCGGCTCATCAGCCACCTGGGTGAGCGGGGTGACACGCAAATTGTGGCGCTGGATGTATCCCCCATCGATGAATCGTTGCGCCATTTCTGTACTCCGTTCATCCAGGGGGATATTTTGGATAACATGTTGCTCGGCCGGTTGGTTGCGGAATATGAGATCCGTAGCATCTACCATCTGGCATCCATTCTATCTACCAAGGCCGAATATAACCCTGAGACTGCCCATCGAGTAAACGTGGAAGGTACGCTCAACCTGCTGCGCCTGGCAGTGGAGCAGGCTGCCTGGCAGGGCAAGACGGTCAAGTTCCTATACCCTTCCTCTATTGCCGCCTACGGAATGCCTTCTCTCGAAATGAAGAATCAGATCAAGAAAGTGAAGGAGGAGCAGTATTTAGAGCCCTTCACTATGTATGGCTGTAACAAACTGTACTGCGAACACCTGGGGAGATATTACACCCGTCATTACCGTCAACTAGCGGTCGATAAACCCAAGAATAATGTTGATTTTCGTTGCCTGCGCTACCCCGGGTTAATCAGTGCAGAGACGGTGCCTACCGGCGGCACCAGCGATTACGGCCCGGAAATGTTGCACCATGCCGCCCGCGGCGAAACCTATAACTGCTTTGTCCGACGCGATACCAGCCTGCCCTTTATGGCGATGCCTGATGCGGTAAAAGCTCTGCTGGAATTGGAATCAGCCCCGCGCGAGGCGTTGACCAAACTGGTATACAACATCACCAGTTTCAGTCTAACCGCCCATCAGTTTTATGAAATTGTCGAAGGCGCCTTCCCTGGGGCAAATGTCAGCTTTCAACCGCACCTTCCGCGTCAGGGAATTGTAGATAGCTGGCCGCAGGATGTGGATGACAGCGCCGCCCGCCAAGACTGGCATTGGCAGCCCGATTACAGCCTCGACCGGGCATTTAAGGAATATTTGATCCCGGCCATCAAGGAACGGTATAAGGGATAAGCGATTTTTACTATTGAAAGATTTGGCGACCATTTATTAATTGTTTTTTCCTCCCTGAAATTCCGAATTTTGGAGTTTCAGGGAAGCCGGGAGGAATTTTGGCTCAGTAATCTTGTAAAGCGTTAATAGAATTGCTGTCACAAGACGCTTTCGAATACAGAATTCTTACGATATTGTTGTAAAATTGTGTAATGCGCACCGTTGAATTCCGCCATTTATTGGACTATAACAATGCCTTGCGCGTCAAGTTTGCATCTGAGCATGGTCAAATTGTTCGGTTTTCCATGCAGTTGGAATGTCTGTTTACAAAAGACAATAAATAGATTGCAGTAGTCAGGTATGATACTGCGCATGGATATACCCACCGTGACATCATGTTCCCGTACAGAAAAGAAGATAAAACAAGAATGGGCATGCAGGATTACAATCCGGCATTTACAATTGCAATGGCAACCTCACACCAGAGCATTTTATTCAGTATTAATGTTAATGATTTAATCTATTTGGCATAGGTGCATCCCTATCCAGTGGAATCCTTTTAGCCAACCAACAATTCATGCGGGTTGCGCCGATGATTTCCGCATTAGACAAAATAATGCGTGAAACAAACGTTGAAGAATGGTCTGGTCAGGTGAGTTGGCTCAATGATTGGATGGAATGAGAGTATCAACTTCAAGATAGCAAACTCAAGTAAATTTAATAGTTCAAAATGTGGGTTAAGAGCAATTCGATTCAATTAATGGAC
>JBAWYZ010000205.1:0-4863 GCA_037143255.1 Leptolinea sp.
GCGTATGCCCACATACCTGTTTTTCAACGGAATCGATTCGTTGGGACTTTGAGAAGGCGCCCGAAATTGCCACACGCACTTCGCATAGTAAACCATCTTTTTCTTCGACGCGGACCACTGTGGCGACAATAGCAAGATCACGCGGTGTCCGAGCAACTCGTTCCAATTTCAAGTTTCCAGGCAGACTGCGAGAAATCCGGACTTCAAAGGGGATTTCGCCGGGCTGTAAGGCAGCTTTTCCAGATAGAATATCAGCCAGATCAATAACTTTGTCTGCACTGGAAAGGGTCCGAATCAGTAGCTGGGCATCGAGCGCGAGGAGCGCCAGCGCTGTTTCCTGGGAAGCAGCAGGGTCGTACAATAAACCACCCAAGTTGGCATAATGGCGCAATCCGAGTGTTCCGGACAGGTCAGCGCAACAGCTTAGAATACCGTTAAACTTGCTTTTCAGCAGCGAAGAATCTACCAGTTCCTGTAAAGAGGTGAGGATACCAATTTTGATGAATTCCCCTTCCTCTTTGATGTAATCCAGCCCTAGTTTACTTAGATCAACGATTACTTCCGCAGGCCAATTATCAGGCGCTTGCGGTCTTGGTGAAAGAAAAAGGGGCGACGCCCGCAGTTCCTTACGGGAAAGAATTAGCTGGGCGCTTTTCCAGTCGATGGGGCTGTGATACTCTTGTATTTGGGATGCCATACTTCCTCCAACGGTAGAAAATTATAGATACATGGATTGCATAAAAACTTCTTTAAAATCTGGCTGAGTAATCAGCTCGATATAGGTCATTCGGCGGGCAAATTCATAGGCTGCGGCGCGCTCGCAGGCTGAAACCAGCATCATCTGTGCGCCCAGCCCGGCGGCATTGCCTACTTGCTTAAACCGCTCTCGCGGAAGGTCAGGAAACATATGGATGGTGACGGCGCTTTCAATATCCAAATAAGTGCCGAAAGCCCCGGCCACGATGAATTGTTGAATGTCATTTTCTTCCAACCCGGCTACCTGCAGCAAGAGTCCAATTCCGGTGCGAATGGCGCTTTTAGCAAGCAGTATCTCGTTTATGTCTCGTCGGCTGATTGTGATTTCCTGTCCAGAGCCAGAATGTTGTTTATCGATAAGCAGAAACTCTTTTCCCTGGTCGGAAACGAATACTCCGGGAAACTCAGCTAGGAAAGCTCCTCGATCGTTGATGATGGCGTTGTTGCGCAACTCCGCCACGGCATCCAGGATGCCTGAGCCGCACAAGCCTAATGGTGGCTGGTTGCCAATAGTTTGGTAACGCACCTGGCCATCCAAGATTCGCAATCGTTCGATAGCCCCATTGGCAGCACGCATGCCATGTTTAATGTGCGCCCCTTCAAATGCGGGGCCAGAAGCACAAGAACAGCAGATTAATTTACCATCATGTACCAATGAAATTTCGGTATTAGTTCCGATATCCAATGCCAGAGTAGTTTGGTGGGCTTTATACGCTTTGGTGGACAGCATCATGGCGACGTGGTCAGCGCCAACAAATCCGCCAATGTTGGCCGGCATGTGAACATATACACCGGGTGAAAGATTTAGACCGAGTTCGTGAGCAGATAAATCTAAAGGTATGTTTACAGAAGGTACATACGGTGAAAGCGCCAGTTGGCGCACCGGGAAACCTGCAAAAAAATGCTGAATTGCTGTATTTCCAACTGTGACAACCTCGACAATTTGCTGTGGTTGAACCCCGGCTTCGTTGCATAAACTTATGATCAGTTCATTTATCACATCAATCAGACATTCCTGTAAAATCCGGCGCCCTTCTTTTTTCGTGTCGGTGAAGGCAATACGGCTGATCACGTCTTCTCCGTAGCGAATCTGTGGATTCATTACCCCCATTTTTGACAGAGCTTTTCCATCGGATAAATTTAAAAGGTATGCAGCAATTTTCGTTGTTCCTATATCCACGGCCAGACCTAAACCATACGATCGATAAGGCAAACCGCGACCATTTCGATACCGCGCAGCGCAATCGTTAATCGCCAATCTTGGTCTCGCAATTGGTCTGAAAGTTCTCCTAACAGCCTGGGGTTGATCACCAGCTCCTGATTTGCCGGGGGAGGTAGCGACTCACGTAAACGAAACGCATCGGAGCGTAGATTGTAAATATCTGGTTTGGCCACCTCTACATCAAGAATGCGAATGACCGGGTCCTCAACTGCAGCTAATTCGCCGCCTTCAACCTGGAGACGTTGTGGGGCGGTGAGAGATTCAGGAGGAATATAGATTTTTACATCACTGCGCACCCAAGTCTGGCAGGCTAAACGTATTCCGGCTCTCAGATCGGTAGAGGATATTTCGTCAATTTCAACCCGAGTTGGCGGAGTAATATCTCCGCTCATCAGGCGCACACGGCATGCACCGCACGATCCCATTCCACCGCACAAAACAACAATTTCTATCCCTGTCCGCTGGGCTGCCTCGAGCAAAGTCTCCTGGCTGGTGGTGGAAACACGCTTACCGACCGGTTCAAAATCGATCGTAAAGCTTTCAGGTTGGGGGAGCGGTTCAGGTTTTTTGGACATCGTGTTTTTTATATTGGCAGGTGTTTTGAAGTCCACACAGATCGCAAGTTGTACCATGTGGTTGTAGGTCTTTGCCCATTCCGACCACGAACGAAAGTGATTTTACCGGCTCCATCAGAAAACTTTCAGTCAATAGGACTGCATCTGATTCGCCAACAAGACTTTTGAATATCTGTGGCTGGCCTTCATCCAGCGGCCATCCTTCCACCCCCGGACTGAGAGGAATGCTTGTTTTCCAGCCGAGTGCGTTTGCTTTGGTTTCCAGCCAAGCGCATACATCGTTGGCAAGCACTTCAACCGCAGCTGAGCCGATACCATCAAGCGCCAGTCCGAAAAGCATGTTGTCTTGCATTTCTTTTGAAGACAACCTGCTAATGGCTTTTGAAACAGTACAGACCACTAAAGTTACCCGTTGAGCCGCACTTAGATGTTCCATTACCAATTTGCCGCTCAGGCTGCCGCCGTCACTTAATAGCAGCCGGTTATGCCGCAAGCTGACGACCTCCAGTTCTTTATAAATCACAACCGGCTGGAGCAAAGGAAGTGCGGTAGTCAAAGCCTGTTCAGTTGTAATTACAATTTTTGGACTGCGCTTGCGAATAATTTCAGCGTTGGCGCCTTGTCCGCGAAGTGCATCATCTACGGTGACTTCAATATCCCAATCGGTTCGAATTGGCATAAAACTGCCTTAATAATAATTTGCGCCTCACCCCTGTCTACCGCTTTTATCCGTTTTCGAAAAAGAAACGAATTAGAATGGGGAAGAGGTGAGGCCATAAAAACTCGAGATTATGGTTAGAACTCATTCATTGGAATGCCGAGATCGATGCATTCCTTCTTAACCCGGCGGTACATATCTTCCCACTCTTTGATCGGCTGCATCGTGTCCAGATCGTAAGCATCCTGGAAGCGGCGTCCGACATCGGGGGTCTTGATGGTTGCTTCGTACTTGGGCAGCAGCGCTTTGACGATATCGTTCACTTTCTTAGGTTCGAGTCCGGAAGCAGCATGGGCAACTTCGCCCACAAAACGACATTCGAGTGGCGTGATATGGTCGTGCAGTTTGCCGCCAGCCGTGCGTGGACCGGTACTGGCTGAAGCGCCGCAAGAAGCCAGTGTTGCCATTCCAGCGGCAATTTCGTATAGCAAGTTTTCTGTGACAGGACCGGAGACTTCGTTAGCAATATTATGTAGAAGTAAATGAGTGTTCCGAGAGAGCGACTGGTTTACCATTCCTAGCGCCCATAGTCCTTCACGGTTGACGTTGGCAAGGTATCGAACATCATAGATTTCACCACCCCCGACATGGTTTTGGAGGATAGCATAAGAAAGTAAGGTGCAAGCTATGCTGCCTACAACGGCACCTTCAGCGGGACCAACCATTCCACCGATCATGCTGGGAGAATCTGCTTTAATTATGCCGCCCATATTTAGGGTATGGACGACCTTATTGAGAGTTCGGTAATCAATCTTCATTTCTGAGGGGAATAGGATAAGCGCCAGGTCAGTCGGGAGGAAACCTCCTGGCGTGCCATAAGCGCCGAATTGTCCCAACTCTGTTACCGCGGAGATGGAGCCGATGGCGCCCATACCCGGTCGTCCAGCCAATCGGCGGGCTTCACGGTGCATCTGTCCGTGGATGTAACCCATGAGCGTTTCCCAGGGTGACCCAGATAGCACTTCGTATCCGCGTGCAGTGGTCAATGAACCGGCTTCGAGGATGTCGACTTCTCTCTCTCGGGCGATGCCCGAAACTAACTTAAGGTAAATATCTTCGCTGACTGTGATTCCCAGCGATGAAGCGACCCGACAGGGGTAAGGGTCTGCTGGTGTGCGGGATTTTATCCAGCACCCATCTTTTCCTTCACCGACAAAGACTTCGGAAGGGGCAAACTTAATCGCGTTGCTCAGCTCCTCACTGTTGACGGTGATAATACGTTCGGTATCTTCAACAAAATAGCCAAGCATCAAAGCCAATTCAAAGCCGGCTTTGTAGAAAGTATCTGCCAATGCGTAGTCAGAGTTAATAGGGTTATTGGGATCGCAGGTTTTTTCCAACCCATATTTTTTTAATACGGTACGGACAGCAGTTGGAACGCGTTTGATATCCCATTCTTTTGAGGTGCAGAAATCACCTTTATGGGCGCGATCGAGAATTTCATAGATATCTGGTTTATTATTCATTTTAGCTCTCCAAAATATAAATTATTAAATTTTATTCAAACAGAATTATTTACCCAGCGCGTTTTCAACTAGCGGTTGGGGTAAGGGGGCTTTGAGGCCGCTTTCCATTAATTTTTTGCATAAAAC
>JBAWYZ010000206.1:0-4807 GCA_037143255.1 Leptolinea sp.
CGGTGGACACACCTATCCGTCCCCCGCCGGATTTAAATCAAGGAGAAAATAAGATGACCCAATTCGAAGGAGAAATAAAATTAATCAGACGCGAACTCATCAAAGCCGGAGATAACGATCGCACTGTTTTTGACCAGAAAGCCCTCAAAGAACTGGCAGAAAGCATCCGCCAGGACGGATTAGCCCAGCCGATTACAGTTCGGCCAATATTGGATGGCGAAAAACGATATGAGATTGTCGCCGGTGAACGCCGTTTCAGAGCCTGCACTCTGTTAGAAATGGAAGAAATTCCAGCGATCGTCAGGGAGTTGAGCGACGATCAGGCTGCCTCCATTATGCTTTTGGAAAACCTGCAACGGGTCGACCTCAATCCCATGGAAGAAGCCAGAGCCTATCAAAAGCGTATGCAGGCTGGTTGGACTCCCAAGGAGCTTACCGAGCAGACTAAGATCGCCCCCAACCGGATTGCATCCCGTTTGGGATTGCTCAAGTTGATCCCTGCCGCCCAAAAACTGGTTGCCGATGGACAACTGCCCCTCAAATTTGCGCAACTTCTTGGACCCGCCAGCGGTGAAGCGTTGGATAATAATCGACAGCACATTGCCCTGGCATTCCTCAACCAACGGGAGAACCCTTCCGTCTCGGAGTTCAAAATCTTGCTGGCTGAATTGTGGGAAGAACAACGCCAGGAAAGTGGTGCATTGTTTGATCTCAAAGCCTTCGTCGAGCAAGCCAATCAAGGCAAACTCAAGACCCGCTTTGAAAGAACCTGGCAGGCAGATGATTCCTTACCGATCATGCCCCGCCGCCAGTCTGTTTCTGCCGCGTTTCAAGAGTACATGAGCACGCTCGAACAAAATGGTAGAATCGTAGAAGCGGGTGTGGTAGGGAGGATATTGGAGAGCATGATTCTGACCGGCTGGGTTGCCCCGCCCCAACAAAAAGAAAACAAGGAGACAATGGCAGCATGATCGATTTTTATATGAAGTTGAAGGCAGGTGTGTTTCCCTATCTATGGTTGAAAGCCATCCGAGGCTTCAATCCAAAAGATAATTACGCCGCTTGTTTATTGGGTGAGTACGAGACCCAGGTACTCCCGTTTGGCTTAGGTATCAAGAAAAATGGGACTGTGCGCGGTATCCTTAAACATCCAGCACCGTATTATGTGCTGTGCGGTATCCCACACGAAGGATTGGAATATGCCTTGTATATATTGTTCAGGGAAAAGCAAGGTGAGCGAATTTCATACGAAGATACGCGGGCTATCGTTAAAATCCTCAATGCAAAAAGGCTGGACTTGCCCCCCTTGACCAAGGAAGAAATCGATGTGACAAGCTGGCGGCAGGACGCGCCCAAATCCATCTCACCCTGTTATCGGTTGGGATGGCATTACCTGTTGAATACAGTCCCCAAAAAGTTATTTGAAATTTGACCAAAGCCCCCTTACGGGGGCTTTTCAATACCGTTCATGAAGGAGAAAACATGAAAACAATCTACAGTCAATCCTCATTCTCGCGGAAATTCTCAGAATTACCTTCTCAGGAACAGCCTGCCAACCGGTTGAATCGCTTACCCCCGCAAGCCTTGCATATCAGCGAACTTCTTGCGCTATCGCTCGGAATTGGCAATATCGATGTGATCCACGCTATCGTGAAGTTGGTGGATGAATTTAAGACGTTACGCCAAATCCCGCGTGCCCGTTTACTGTAAGTCGATGGGGTCAAAGAGGGAACCGCTAATAAGATCCAAGCAATCGTCGAACTCTCAACCCGAGAAAACGCATATGTACATGCCGATTCACGCCCTATAGCCAGTTCACCGGAAGATGTTTGCAAGCTTGTTAGAACAGAAATGCAAGCATTGGATCATGAAGAATTCTGGATTATGTTATTGGATACCCGCAGCCGCTTCAAGCACATCGTCGTCTTGTACAAAGGCAATATTTCATCTTGTTCGATCCGGAGTGCCGAGGTATTCAAAGAAGCGATCTTGACCAACACCCCGGCGATTGTCCTGGTCCATAACCATCCCAGTGGTGATCCCATGCCCAGCCCAGATGACATTGCTGTTACCCGGGTTATCGTTCAAGCTGGTAAATTATTAGACATTCAGGTAGTGGATCATATTATCCTTGGACTTAATCGGTTTGCCAGTCTACGAGAGAAAGGTTTTATCGATAGAAACGATTAATCGCACCGATTAACTTGAATCGTCATGAGTTAGCTGCCAATCCATCCTCAAACACATTATAATTATTTTAAATCGCCTATAACTTGGTGATTGTTGTTCAACCATCAAGGAAAAAGGCAGGTCTTCAACCTTGTTTCTAATCACTTGACAAGGAGGTTGCAAACTATGGAAACAAATACACTCGTTAATATGACGCAGTCTGCGTTCAAAGAAATGTTGGAAGATATTGTCGAAGCGGCAGTCGAACAAAAAATGATCGAATTATTCGGTGACTCAGAGGATGGTTTGGTCATGCGCCAATCAATTCGAGACCGCCTGGCAAAACAGAGAATGGAGGTTGCCAGCGGACAGACTGGTCAGGATTTAGAAGACGTAGTCCGGAAGCTTGGGTTAAGTTAGGGCAGCGATGTTAAAGACAAAAGGTCGCTATGCATCTGCATCTGATACCTCTCACTGGAGATCTGTCTGGAAATTTATATACTCCGCGCAGGGGATTGCTGCGCGATAACCGAAAGAGACAATAATCATCCTTCGCATAATAAGGCATCGAAGGGACATTTATGGCAGATAGCACGAGTAAATAATCCTGGATTCTCGGCTATAGAAGATGTAAAAGAATGAGAAGAAACAATATGTATCAATTGATACATATTCTTGACATTGTTATTAATTAGTATATAATATAATTATGTACGCAACGTTAGGAGGTGATTTTGGATCGAATTGCCGTTGCCCAGTTTCTGTTGGAGTTCAAAAAATTAGTAAAAGAACGACGATTATATGTTGAGGGACGCGATAAAAATATCATAACTTTGGGTGAACTTGGAATTACCAACGACCAACAAAGACAAGAATTACTTGAATTATCAGTAGAAGATTATGTTTCCGGTCCAGAATCGGACCGGGATAGACCTGGAGAATATTTATATAAATTTAAAAGAAGAATCAATGATCAGGAGATTTATATAAAAATCAAAATTACAGTAGATGGGAAATACGCAAAATGTATATCATTTCATACATAATCGCAGCCCACTGCTGGGAAAAAAGGGTGAATAAATATAGGAGGAATGATGGTAACCCAAGGAATTAACATAATAAAGGGGTATTGTCCCACTTGTGAGAAAGAGGACGCTGATATTGAGCTTATTCAAGGGACAGAAGTATTGAATATTAGGGATGAAAGCATTCCCGTTGAAACCTCTTATTATCAGTGTCAAAAATGCGCAAGTAAATTCGATTCTCCTGATGCTCCTGATTACATGAAGGAAGCCTATCGCATATATCGCCAACGGAAACATTTATTACAGCCGGAAGAAATTGCTACATATCGGAAACAATATGATCTTACCCAGCGCGAATTGAGCCGTCTTCTCGGATGGGGGGATGTAACGATAAGTCGCTATGAAAACGGTGCTCTCCAAAATGAAGGCCAAAACGCTGAACTCAAACTAGCTTTTGAACCAGCCAATCTGATGCGACTCATTGCTGAAAATCCTACCGTCTTGCATGAAGACAAAGTGAAGCCATTGTTGGAGATTTTGAAGAATGAGACCCGAAAAAATTACTTGATGAATTCTTTGGAAATGCTGCTTGACTATGAGGCTGATATTTTGAGTGGTTATAAAACAGCGGATATTGGTCGGATTATTAATGCAGTTTTGTTTTTTTGTGAGCAAACTGAAGTCGCAAGAACTAAGATGTATAAACTTCTATTCTATGCCGACTCGAAACATTTCAAAGATTATACCGTCTCGATCACTGGTTTGCGATATGCCCATTTACCGCTTGGGCCCGTACCTGATAAACATAACTATTGCTTCTCAGCCCTTACCCAGATTGATCCCGCACTTGCCATCGAGGAACGCCAATGGTCTGAAGTAATTGGGGAGGTATTTATGGCCAAGAGACGACCCGACTTATCCTTATTTGTAGACTCGGAACTCAAAACGCTATTATATGTAAAAGAATTCTTTGAGTCGTATAGTGCAAAAGGGATCAGCGATTTTTCTCATAATGAAATTGGATATATTAAAACCAATACCGGGCAACTCATTCCGTACAGTTTTCCTGTGAGTATTTAAAGCATATTCTCCTGAAATTCCTTTGCTGAGCTAACGAATCTAAATTTTGATATAAAGGGGAAAATGGATATTCTCAATGGAAAACAGACCGAAAGGATCAATTATGGGAAGCGAAATATCAGGAACAATAGGTTCGATTATGACAAAACGGTTGACCAAGGTCAGGGTTGTTTGGAAACCAGCGAATCTTGATATCGCATTCGATGAAAATCACAGCCAGATTCGCTAAGATAATGGGGTTGAAAAATTCTCAAGCTTGCGTTATATTGCTATGAACTTGCTCAAACCAGAAAAGACCTGCAAACGAGGTATCAAAGGGAGCTTTTGTTTGACTGGTTGGAAGGAAGATTATTTACTCAAAGGATAAAGCGTCTCTGTAAGGTTGAGAATTCAGATACGTTCACTCAGACGATCCCAGAAGAAACTGTCCTGAAAATAATTAGAAAGATCATTTAGGAATATTGTTCCCATCATTCCGTGAGATCAGTTCGATTGGTAATCGTTTAGGTGGAAAAGATAGTATCTTGTACTTA